>CAYRUX010000256.1:0-10458 GCA_964427515.1 uncultured Rhizobiaceae bacterium | reverse complement strand
CATATAACTTAAATTTTAATTACATCAACTTTCACCTTTCCATACGGTAGCTCCTTTGCTACAGAATCTACGTCATCAGCATTAGGATTGGTTACGCCAATGATCAAGGTAATACGCATGTCATGTGGGGATTTATCCAAGGCATTAAAGAAATTTAAACTCGAATGCCGAATTGCATCTGACACGGCTCTTTTAGCTGCACCAGTATAATTACGTCCATGTACATCGACTCCCATGCCCATTTCAGTAACGTATCGATTTAGTGCCATTGAATTGTCTCCTTCATCATAAGTTGTCTGGATAATAAGTATCGCTGAATGAATAAAATAGTGTAATGGCTACCAGTGATCTTCTAAATTATTAAAACCGCATAGCAATATGCCTCTCTAGTTGCAATTTCTCTTTTCTATAACTGCTATTTTCTTTCTCTACTAGCCCGAAAGGCTACTTAAGAGTTTATAAAAAATGCATGGATGTCTAAAAAATTGCTGCTACCTGCAGTAATTCGAACTCGGGTCGTTCTCCTGTCAATGACAGAAAACCAAATAAAACAAAAGAGATTAGATCTAACTATCCTCAAAACGCCCCACAAAATGATGTCTGAGCTATGGGCACATAATTTGAATTAATAGTTAAACTTCTTCTTGCCTTAATTAAGGGCTTTATGCGTACCGTATGTATCGCTCAATAATCAGCTGAAAGCATAGTTTATTTAGGAATGATAAGCTAGAATGCTACACTATTATAAAAAACAAAGTGATCGCGAGTGTTGAAAAGTTCTATCAAGCAAAGATAATATAGATGCGTCAATTACCTATTGGCTGGTTTCAAAGCCTTTGCCTCCTTGCTGGGCTAGTATTTGCCCTATTTCCAATTTTTTGGATGATCTCAACATCTTTTAAACCGACTTACGAATGGGCGCCGCCAATACCGGTTTGGATAACAAGTCAACCCACTCTAGCCAATTACTCACCGCTTTTGGCGGTTGATTTTAATACCGGATGGGTTGATGGCAATGGTGCTTCTTGGCGTGCTTTGCTCCACTCCTTCATTATAGCAACAGCTTCTACATTTGCGTCTATCGTGATAGGCTTAATGGCCGCTATTGGTTTTTCTCGTTATCGAGCGGGCGGGCATACCGCAGCACTAATGATACTTACTGTGCGTGGAATTCCCACGGTGATCGTGGCTATACCCCTACTAATAATGTTCGGTGTACTTGGTTTGCGCGATACTCATATTGGGCTTACACTTGCATATACTGCATTCACTGTCCCTTTTGCTTTTTGGATGCTAAAGAGTTTTGTCGACGATATTCCTCCTGAAATAGAAGAGGCTGCTATGATGGATGGTATGTCCCGATGGGGTGCACATCTTCGTGTTACTTTACCTTTGATTAAAGGTGGCGTTGCTGCAACAGCTTTGTTTATTTTTATTCTAAATTGGAGTGAATTTCTGCTCGCCGTAGTACTAACCGAAAAGACGGTAGTTACTATATCGGTAAATATGTATTTGTATAACGGTGTGGTCGGCATTCAGTCAGCATTGGCAACGGTTGCTGCATTGCCAATCGTAATTGTGGGCCTTTTAATTCATAAGCATCTCGCACGTGGTTTTACGCTAGGAGCTGTGAAACAATGAGATACGCCACATCTCTCTATACCTCGGCCTTACGTTTTTTCCTTCTAAGGCCATGGGTTTCCAAACATTCTTCCCATCTGAAGTAAATTCACTTACACTTTTTAACATAAGAAACCTTGTTGTATTCCTATGCCTGAGTTTTGCCATAGTAAGAATTTCAGAAGGCATTCCTCTTCACCGTCTTCTAGCCTCCTGCTGCACGTTTTACCAAGAACAGGTTTTCTATTCTGTGTCACAGGATTAGTTCTTAAAGAGTAGCCCCACTCCTTTGCTGCTACATTTAGCGCATGAGAGATTATACTTAACTCACGCCTAACCGTTCCTGATGTAACCTGTTGAAAACGGTTATCCCTGCATCCGGCAATATCCATGGGCGTCAGCTTTGCAAGCGCTGTATCGTCTAATCTAATGTCTCAGGATAAGGTTCATTATAGATAATTCCTTTATTCCACCCTTCTTTAATGAAATTACCTCCCTTGCGTATCGTTCCAATATATTGCCTAAACGGTTATTTCAATTATCAGAAAACGAGAATCTGTGGTCGTGCAAACTCTCAGATTCTATTGCCCATCTGACAGCATCTGATTTCTTGTTGAAGGTTTTACTAAAAGAGGCACTGGACTTTCTAACCTTGGCTATCCAGTGACCTTTTCGCTTTTCGATAGTTGCCATTTTTTGCCTCACTATCCCAAAAGTGTCCCAAACGGCTCCTAAAGGGTTTGTGAGAAACAACTAAGTACCCAAAATATTGGTGCCGCCTGCAAGACTCGAACTTGCGACCCCCGCATTACGAATGCGATGCTCTACCAACTGAGCTAAGGCGGCAAACCAGCTAATAAAGCCTTAACCTTACTGAAAATACTATTTAGTAGCTATTTTTTTATGACTATGTTTGATTTTAAATTTCCTACAAAAATAAGTTTTTTTATCTGATCACACCTTTAGTAGCTTTTTCGAATACAAACGTTACCCACATTTTCATCAGTCTATCTTTCCGATTTAATGCTGGTCTGCTGACGCCATTCAATGCAATCAATAGCACCGCATGAATTACAGGAAAGTTCCCAATCACTCGTTGGAGTACCACATTCGTGGCATAACCAAAATGGTTCTGGCTGTGCTTCACTCGCTTTCAACAACCAATGTTTTGCTGCTTCGTTGTCTTTAAAACCAATCTCTTCCAGATGCGCTAAACGACGATACACACCAGCACTAGGGCGTATTTTTAGAGCTTGTTCTAAATATTTTCTCGCCGTCGGCCAAATTTTAGCTTCTAATGCTCCAGAAGCTAAAATGAGTTTTGTTTCAGGATTATCCGGATTACAAGATGCAAGTTTCTCAAAAGATTTAGTTCTTGTACCTACGTCTTTGTCACTATGTATTTCATTAAAAAATTGTGCTAATTTTGGATGAGGCGTATTTTCCCATGCTCGCAGAATCATACGCTCAGCTTTAGGTATTTGACCCAGCATTAATGCTTGTTCAACAGCAAAAATTATTACTGGAAGAAAATTAGGTGCAATACTAAAAGCCTTTTCTGCAAGCTTTAATGCTTCCTGTCCTTCCCCCTTTTTACTGACCATACGAGCCTGCTGCAACAATAAGCCAGCTTCACGAAACACCGCTGTTTTTTTGTCAACTACCTTTTGACGCTGTGCTGCATGCAAAGTAGAAAGTGCATCAGACCATTTTTCAGAGTAAGTTTGTAATTCTAACAATGTTGTTAAAACCCATGGAGTACGAGGTCGCAAACAAAAAGCCCTTTCTGCTAGAGAAAGCGCTTTTTGTTTTTCTCCAGCCTTTTTTGCTTGGACCAGAAGCCCCCTTAACCCAAGAAATTCAGTGTCGGGTCGTTCCAGCATTGCCTCAAAATAAACTTTTGCCAATTCATCTTCACCTTCCAACTGCGCTGCCTGTGCGGACAGAAGCAAGGTAAGCGGTGGCTCACCCAGCAATAAGTTGGCACGACGGGCTAGTCGACGGGCTCCGCTTGCATCTCCAGCAGCGGCATTTACAAGTCCCTGAGTTAATGCGACATAACCTCTACGTTGGCGGCGCATATTACGTCTACGCGCAATCTCCCGTGGACCGATCCAAAACCATCGTAATACTTGAAAAATAAACGCTCCAAGTACAGTTACTAAAGCTGCCACAGCTACCAATACTGCCGGAGATGTTTCAATTAACCAATCACCCCAAGATATCTCTACACTACCAGACTTATTTGTTATCCACACAGCAAGCACAGCGAGCGCAACCACGATCAGAAAAAGAATAATAATTCTAGTCATGCTCTTTATGAAGATCCAATGACTGGGTCATCATTACGAGGTTCAGAGCTTCTCGCTCTAATACTTCAAGCGCCTTATCGATTTCGACCCTAGCCCTGATTGCAGTTAACCAACCATCGGCACCCCTGCGTGCTTTGTCGGGTATTGTATCGAAAATCTCAGCAACCAAATTTAGATTGCCAGCAGAAAGTAAAACACGTGCTTCACCCAACTTTCCTTCGATACTCTCTGGGTCAATATTTCCACCAACCCTACGAACGGTAACGATTTGTCGAAGTTTACCTATTGTAGCGTCTACCCACCCATCATCCTCTGACAAAACATCTGATTTAATAACTTGATGAGCCATATTGTCAAAACTTGCGCTTAAATCAGATATTGTTGCCACTCCGTCCAGCGAATAAGACCCTAGAGTCTCAATAGCCTTGTTAAACTCGTGATCAACAGCTTCCTTAAAAGGATTTATGAACTCAATCATTTCTACTTCCTGCCTAAATGGAAGAGCTGTTGATGCTTTGCGAGAAAGTTTGGATATTTCAATAGTTAAAATCATTGCCTCCTTCTGTCGAATTGAGACTTGCTCTTGAAGAATAAGTACTTCCTCTAACCCCTTATGTTTCTCTACTAAAGAGTCGAGTCCTTCCCTAATTTTTTCTAACTCTTGCTTCCTTCTCTCTTGATCTTGCAATATTAATTCGCGAAAGGTATTTTCCAAATCATCAACATGACCCACTTCAGCAAATTGCTTTCTCCCGTACAAAGAGACGTTCTCCGATTGGTTGTTTTTAAATATTTCAGATGACCCTCTAGATACTTTGGAAAATTGTTCCTCTAACTCATCAACCCGTTTAATATTACTTTTTATCTGAATTAAGTCTGTGGCATCGATCCTATTCGCATTTGCCAACTCTATACTCTTCTCCAGTACTTTAATTTGATTTAAAAGAGTACGCAAAGTTACTGGATCCGATGAAGTTGGTTTTTGCAATTCAATCGGAAGCTGGTCAGTTTTCTTCGTATCGGTTCGTAATAAATTATTTTTAGATATTGCAGAATTGCCCACAATCTCTTTCTCATCGTTAACTTCGGATGATGATGTCACTGAGGACTCTACCAAATTCTGAGGTGTATTATCTCTCAATGATGGCAAGGCAAAGTATAAGACGGCCACAATTAACATGATAAATACCGCAAAAAGGCTAATCAAAACAGGGTATGGTATGCCACCTAAAGAGACTGAGACAGTTTTCTTCTCATTTTTATCTGTTTTATATTTATCTTTGCTGGAAGATGACACTTTAATTATTACTTCCCTTTACCTTAGCTTCGTGAATCACTTCACCCAATATTGCTGAACGCTTAGGCTGGCAGGCCACGCGAATTTTCCCCCAATTTAATCTGGAAGCCTCTAATGCTACGTTCGAACTTAAACAAATAGCGGTTACGTTTTTTAAAGAAAATTGAGAAAGTTTATTGTTATTGACATATTTTCCCAAAAATAAATCCGTGAAAGCCTTCGCACTTCTTGGAGAAAAAAATAAAACCATGTTCACTTTTCCGGATTTTAATTTATTTTCCGTATCTTTTGATAGTGTTTTGCTAGTTTCCACTCGATAAATACATTCCCGATTTATAACAAAACCTTTTTGGCTGAGCAAAGCCGCTAAATCTCCAGCCACTTCTGTCCCAGCTATATGCAGCAACGAGCCTCGGTTAGGGCTTGCTCTTTCTGTAACTAGTGAAGCTAATGAACTAATATTACCACCAGCGAATTCAACATTTTGAAATCCGTGTTTGCGAGCAATGTCTGCAGTAATACTTCCAACTGCAAAAAGCTTTAGTTTTCTAGTCGATATAGGTAAATCTCCCAATAAATTAGTTAAACTGCGAACGCCATTAGCACTGGTCATTATAAGTGCCTGAACAGATTCTAAGGGTGGCAAGGTAATATCCTCAATATCGAAGATTTCAATTAAAGGCTCAATCAAACTATTCACTCCAATAGGCTTCAATAGATTTGCCAATTCTTCAGAGTCCCGTTGAGGACGAGTAAGTAATGCCAACGGTTTCATGTTACCCGAACCAAACAAATTCAATTGGAAATAATATCTTTTCCACCCCTAAGATATAGCTCTTCACCAGCATCTTTTCCTATCCTCTTGGCATCGTTAAAAGAACCAATACGTTCAGTGCTAAACAATTTTAAACCATTTGGGTCAGCAATCATTGCCCGTAAACGCATGTCTCCGTTATTTGTTTGTTCTGCCAATGCCGCAATCGGTGTGTTACAAGACCCCCCTAAAGTAGCTAGCAATGATCTTTCTGCAGCAACACATTGTGCACTTACCGGGTGGTTGATCGAGTCTAGAAGTTCGAAAACCTTATTGTCTCCTTTTCTGCAAATTATTCCAATAGCCCCCTGAGCAGCAGCCGGCAACATGTCCTCTGGCGCCAAAACTGCAGAAATATGTTGCGTTCTATCTAGACGCCTCAATCCTGCAAAAGCTAATAGAGTGGCATCATACTCCCCTGTGGTCAGTTTATTTATTCGTGTCATAACATTTCCTCGAATTGGAATTACTTTAAGATCAGGGCGGAGATATAACAACTGCGCTCGACGGCGCGGTGAAGATGTGCCTACTCGAGATCCATTGGGTAATGCAGAAATGTTAGACAATCCATTCCCGATCAAAGCGTCGCATGGGTTCTCTCGTTCCAATACACAAATAATTTCTAATTCATGAGGTATTTGCGTAGGTACGTCCTTCAACGAATGCACAGCTAAGTCAATCTTGCCACTTAATAGAGCCTCATCAATTTCCTTAGTGAACATGCCTTTACCACCAATATCCGCAAGAACTTGGTATCTGGTCTTGTCTCCGCTTGTTTTGATGATACTCGTCTCAACGGAGTATGCCTTCTCAAACTGCTTATGTGTAGAAGAAAGCGCTACAATTAATAATTCCGTTTGAGCCAACGCAAGTGGGCTACCTCGTGTGCCAATTATTAAAGAAATATTGGAGGCCACTGATAATAAGTTCCTTTTCCTATCTATTCGAGCATGATCAGGATATACGTAATTCTCAATTGCGTTAAATGCTAACATACCTGATACAATGTTAAGAGCTTACCATGATACAAGGATTTTTTTATGGAAAAAAATTATGCTGATATTGCTAATGTCCTCTGGACCTATATGGATGGTTTATACGAGGGAGATTTAAATAAACTTCGTCTAGCCTTCCACCCCGTTTGCCACTTGTTTTCTAATTCTGAAGGCGAATTCTTGGACTGGTCTCGTGAAAAATGGTTTGAAATTGTTGAAGGTCGCAGTAGTCCCAAAAACCTCGGGTTGCAACGATTTGATAGAATAATATCAATTGATATGTCAGACGATATAACAGCGAGTGCTAAGCTAAATTGTGCAGTACCTCCCAAATTTTTCACCGATTATTTGACACTTCTCAAACTTGAGGGAAGATGGCAAATTGTCTCAAAAGTTTTTAGATACGAAGTACATAACTAGTATATAATTTATTTAAGAATCTACCTTTAGAGTATGATAGTATTAGGAATTGAAACGAGCTGCGATGAGACCGCCGCGGCATTAGTGACGGATCGCCGGGAAATCTTAGCGAATCTTGTGCTCTCGCAGCTTGAGGAGCATACCCCTTATGGTGGTATAGTTCCGGAAATCGCTGCAAGAGGGCATATTGACCATCTTGACGGCTTAATTGCTCGTGCGATGGACTGTGTAGGAATGCAATTTAATGACCTTGATGGTATTGCAGTAACCGCTGGGCCGGGCTTGATTGGCGCAGTGATGGTTGGCCTGATGACTGGCAAGGCATTATCTGCTGTACACAAATTAGATTTTTCTGCAGTGAATCATTTAGAAGGCCACGCGCTAAGTGCTAGACTCAGCAACCAGAATTTGACATTTCCATATCTTCTTCTTTTGGTATCTGGCGGGCATTGCCAGCTTCTAATCGTTAATGGTGTTGCCGATTATAAACGGCTTGGAACTACCATTGACGACGCAGCTGGTGAAGCTTTTGATAAGGCAGCAAAACTATTGGACCTTGGTTATCCGGGAGGACCCGCAATTGAGAAGGCGTCAAAAATAGGGGATAATGAACGTTTTGAATTACCTAGGCCGCTTATTGGGCGTGAAGGCTGCAATTTTTCCTTTTCGGGTTTAAAAACTGCTTTACTACACAAAACCCAATCCCTAGGAGATAAACTAACCGAATCAACTCGCATGGATCTTGCTGCATCATTTCAGGCTGCTGTAGTAGACGTAACATTAGACCGATGCCAACACGCAATAAGTATGTTTCGTGAGATTCATCCAAAGGGAAAATTTCTTGTAGCAGGTGGTGGAGTAGTGGCCAACTCTGCATTACGTGGTGAGCTAGAAAGTCTGGCCAATAAAAATGATTTAGAATTATCTCTTCCTCCTCTATCCCTCTGCACAGATTATGCGGCTATGATTGCATGGGCTGGCATTGAACGGCTAAAATTAGGTTTTAAGGAGAATCTAAACTTTGCACCTCGAGCTCGCTGGCCATTAGACCTCACTGCTGAACCACCCCCGGGTACCGGTCCAGCGGGAAAATTGGGGCCAAAGGCATAAACTAATTAATAACCTCTACTAAATTGAAAATGATCAAAGGCTTTTAACAATAGACCCAGAAATCATATTTTACCTATTTCTATATATCCTTACTTTACACTGGATTCTTAAGCCTTTGGATTCTCTGAGAATAACGGTTATTGTAAGGTCATCTCACAATATTTATTGTGTACCTCAAATTTATCATAGTGACTAACTTAAGCAGTATTAGACAGGATAGAATTATGGCGATAAACCTGGCAAAAGTTGCCAAGGAAAAAAAACTAGAATATTTTTTAATTAGTTTCGTAGATTACTTTGGCAACCTCCGGGCAAAACTTGTACCTGCTGCAGCTATAGGCACAATGCAAAAAGAAGGTGCTGGCTTTGCTGCGTTTGCGGCCTGGTTAGACAGCTCCCCAGCAGATCCAGATATGCTCGTAATTCCAGACCCAGAAAGCCTTGTAATACTTCCCTGGAAACCTGAAGTAGGCTGGCTTGCTGGAGATTGTTGGATGGGTGGTGCCGAAATGATAGATACTCCTAGGGTTATACTCAAACGGCAACTTGCGCGAGCAGAAAAGAAGGGATATCGATTGAAAACGGGCGTTGAAGCTGAATTTTTTCTGCTAACCCCTGACGCCAAAGAACTATCAGACCCCCTAGATATTCAAAACAAACCTTGTTATGACCAATCGGCTCTTATGCGTCGCTATGACGTCATTACTGAAATATGCGACAGCATGATAGGTTTAGGCTGGAAGCCATATCAAAATGACCACGAAGATGCGAACGGTCAATTTGAGATGAATTGGGAATATAACGATTCTCTAAAAACTGCTGACCAGCATGTATTTTTTAAGTTTATGGTGCGAACTATTGCAGAAAACCACGGCATGCGTGCAACATTTATGCCTAAACCTTTTTCCAATCTTACTGGAAATGGCTGTCATGCACACGTTTCAATCTGGGATTCTACTGGTAAAAAGAACTTATTTTATGACTCCAAAGGTGAGCTTGGGCTCTCTAAATTAGCCTATCAATTTCTGGCCGGCGTTCTACATTCGGCAAGTCCAATGTGCTCCATTTGGAATCCTACTGTTAACAGTTACAAGAGAATTAATGCCCCAGTGACTAGTTCTGGAGCCACTTGGTCTCCTAATTCAATTGCTTATGGAGGAAACAATAGATCTACAATGGTAAGAATTCCGGATGAAGGCAGGATTGAGTTAAGACTAATGGACGGAGCAGCTAATCCATACTTACTTCAAGCTGGTATCTTAGTAGCAGGTCTAGATGGAGTTAATAATAAGCGTGACCCAGGTAAACGTTGCGACGTTAATTTATATACTGAAGGACATAAGCTTAAAGGTTTAAATAAACTGCCGCTTAACCTTTTGGACGCAATCCGTCTTACAGATAAAAGTAAAATCCTTAGGGAAGGGTTTGGAGATTCGTTTATTTCAAGTTATGTAAAATTGAAGACCACTCAGTGGAACGAGTACGCCGGCGCTATTTCCAAATGGGAATTGGATAACACGCTAGACTGTTAAAATCATATTTAGTTAGGTCAAGCTACTTTCAGTGATATATCAAATTTGATATTTTTAGAAACATAATAACTGACACAAGAAGAATTTATTTTCCCAGTATGGTAACTTCGCAATATCTAATAGCCAACAATATAATTCCACAAGGGATAAGATCATGCGACTTGGATTATTTCAAAATTATTCCGGCCCACAATTTTCTATCGATATTGACACCATAGTTGAAGCAGAGAAATTGGGTTTCGATTCGGTTTGGACTTCAGAAGCATATGGGTCAGACGCAGTTAGTCCAGCCGCTTGGATACTAGCAAAAACGACTAAAATTACGGTTGGAACTGGCATAATCCAAATGCCCGCACGT
>CAYRUX010000255.1:0-51658 GCA_964427515.1 uncultured Rhizobiaceae bacterium | reverse complement strand
TATTTAATATCAATGGATTAGACTCTGGGTATCGCTCCCACCGTAGTTATTCTGACACCGGTAGTCAGTGAAAAACCTTTTGATCCGAATGTACTTATTCGACTGGTTCTAGGTGTCATTGCAGTTTTGATCGTAGTGCTGATCAGAAGGGTCATTTCTCAACGTTCGTCAAAATTGCCATGATTGAGGCATCTAAAAGATGATAGTATAAGCTTATTTGCCATAATATTGGATGATTTCTGGGTAACAGCTTAACTTAAAAGTTGTTTGTTGCCCCTTAAATGTTACAAGAACACCATAAAGTTAATTGGCTTGGAATAAAACCATATTACAATGTGTTAGGTAATTTTTGTTATACTATCTGTAGTCAGGGAGTATAGCCTGTGAGTAACTAGTGAATTGAAGAGTGCTCATTTTAGTCAACTCTAAAATTCGTTCCAATCAGGTAAAATTGCTAAGAGGTAATTTTGAAAATGGGTTAGCATTTTATTGAGAAGCGACTGGGGATACATAAACCTATTGCACTATGAAATGTGGCCCGCTACACAAAATGTCTACGAGCAGCTTCATGAAATTACGACAAAAACCTATTACTTTTGTTAAGGAATTGATCGACCTTTCAGGTCGATGGGTCGTACTATTTTGCGGGTTGGGAGTGTTGACTGGGATCGGACTTGGATTGGCTGAGATAGTATTTGGCTTGGCTCTTGAACAATTCCTATCGACATATGGTTTAGTTCCATTAGAAAAAAATTATACAAGTTGGTTGCCAGGCGGGGATTGGATGCCCCTAATATTTGTACTGGTTATTGGCATACTTATGACGGGTCTCAAGTATTTGTCGCTGCTTTTACCACCCTTAGTTATTCAGTTTTTTACGAGAAGAATACGAAAACTTGTAAATCGTGAGACATTGAGAGAGGGCGGTGAAGTTTCTTTGTTATCCGTTGCTAATATTAACAATATAATGTCTGTTCTAGCCCCTGGAACGGCACAATTTCTGCATTCTATAACTTCCGCTACTATTTCAATTATTAGATTAATACTTCTACTTGTTGGCTTATTTTTTCTTTCAGTTGAGCTGAGTCTCATATCCATAGCGCTAATAATAGCATTTGGTGTGCCGACAATTTATTTTAGGAAGCTATTTGTTAGATTGTCTAATGTGTTTTATCAGGTCTCAGCCAACTATACGGAGGATATAGTTAGGAGTGTTCGGAATGTAGTTTATCTCAAACTTAGTGGGCAGGTACAAACAGAAAGAAATAAATTAGATCAATATACGTCTGATGCTTTTAAATACGTTAACAAATATAACATTGTATTTTTTGGCAATATGGTGTGGCCGGGTTTAATTACTGTTTTTGTAGTAGTTCTTATCGTTGCACTGAATTATGAGTATCGATTTGTATTAGATTCCGCGCTCATTCCGTTTATATATTTCTTGAGCCGTGTTGCGACGGCTCTAAGCGAATTAACAGGAAGTTACGGAAGATATCAGCTTTCAAAGCCGATGACTGTTAAATTAATAACATATAATCCAATACTATTGCGGGAAATAAAATCTTTAACTAAAGGGTCGGGTATAGATATTTCGGAGCCTAATACTTTCGTGGCTACAAATTTAAGTGTCGGTCGTGAAGAAACTCTTTTTGAGGGTATAGATATATCCTTAAAACAAGGTGATATTCTTTTAATCAACGGTAAGTCAGGGTCAGGTAAGACGACACTTTTGTATACAATCCTTGGATTACTGCGGCCCATTAAAGGAAATGTATTGTGGAATAATGTAGATATTTTAAATGTAAATCAAAAGTTGTTTAGCAGTCATGTTTCTTTTTCCGGATCAGATCCCTACTTATTTGATGGAACGATAGAGGAAAATATTCGCTTAGGACAAAATGTTAAGGCTGGAAAAGATGACGATATACAAAGGGCTTTGGACGTTGCTGAGTGTGGATTTATTAACCAAATTGATGGTAGTCTGTCTTACTTCCTCAAAGAGGGTGGAGAAGGAATTTCGGCTGGGCAGAAACAAAGAATTTCGTTGGCACGAGCGTTGTTAAAGGAACCCAAGGTACTGTTTTTGGATGAAGCAACCTCTAATGTCGATATAGAAACTGAAAAAAGAATTTTTAAAAATATTCGTAGCGCCTACCCTGAAATGATGATTATCTCAATCACGCACCGCGATACTACTGCAGAATTTGCAACTCAAGTATTAAATATGAATATTTAAAATTATGATAATTACTCATTTGTTAGTCTAGCAAAAAACAATATGGTACAACAGATTAGTCAAGCAACCTGTCACCTTTGTGGTGGAAAAGAATTCTCGACACTAGTTGATCTAGGGCGTTTACCTATTTCTCATAGCTATTTAGAACCAAGTTGTAATTTTGAGGAAACATTTCAATATATTGTTCATACGTGCCAATCGTGTAACTTGCCTCAAATATTGAACCCAATTTCCCCTGAAAAGCTCTATGGAGAATACAATTTTTGTTTTACATCGTGGAAACCAGAGCCCCATCGGAATCGTCAGGTAAGACTAATAGAAGAATTAAGTGCTGGCCCAAAGGTTCTCGAAATTGGATGTAATGACGGAACGTTTTTAAACGATTTAAAATCGGCGGGATTTTCTGAGTGTGTAGGTGTTGAGCCAAACCCAGTCGCAGCAGATTTGGCAAGGAAATCGGGTTTGGAAGTTTACCAAAAGTTATTATCTTCAGAGTGCAGTTCTGAGATATTGAGATCTCATGGATTATTTGACAACATCGTATCACGTCATGTCATAGAACATATAACTGATTTGAATGAATTTTTTATCTGCGTTGGAATGCTCCTTAAACCGGGTGGAATTATAATGTTGGACGCTCCAGAGTGCAGAGGTGCTATAGAAATGGGGGATGCTTCTATTCTTTGGGAAGAACATGTTAATTATTTCAGTGAGGATACATTACAGGGAATGTTAACAGGTTTCGGTTACGAAATGATAGATATGCGGCGTTATTTATTTACAGGCGAATCACTTTCCGCAATTGCTCGGAAGAAGGTTGTTAATATTAATCAAAATGTAAAATATGAATTTTCGCTAGAACAAGATGATAAACATCTGCAAAAAGTTTATGAACAGTATAGTGTTAAGCAAAATAAATTTGGAACTGATTTGCGTGACTGTCTTGCGGAGAGAAAGCGTGCGGGGCAAGTAATTGTGCTGTTCGGTATCGGTGCTCGAGGTGTCATGACCGTTAATGCGTTACATTTGGAAAGTTTAATTGACGTAATTTTTGATGATCAGATAGAAAAACAGGGTAAATGTGCCCCGGGGACTAAATTAGTTATACAAAACCCTGAAAGTATAAGGAAAGCTTCTGGGCCAATTACCTGCCTACTGGCAGTAAATAATGAAAATGAGGAGTCGGTGATCAGTCGAATAAGAGGATTAACTAAGCAAAAAGTTACATTTTCTTCGCTGTTGTCTCCCAAAGATATTTGGTCTGAGTTAGAATTACTACGATAGAATAACAAAGATAGACGTCTTTTTTGCGGTTACGACAAAATATATTTGCCTTGTATGCGTATAATATATTTTGAGAGATTTTATCAAATTCGATTAGTTAAACTGATTTTATAGGTAAAGTAGTGTCTCAAGATAATATTTATTCCCTGAAAGAAATTACAAAAATAGTCTCATCCCAAAGAGCTCAAGGGAAGGTTATTGTTCTTTGTCATGGTATGTTCGACCTTATTCATTTGGGGCATGTTCGACATCTTCAGAAGGCGAAAAACGAAGGCGATTTACTAATAGTTACTGTAACTGCCGATCAATTTTCCCGCAAAGGCCCTGGGAGACCAGTTTTTAGTGATAGGTTGAGGGCAGAGGCCTTAGCAGCTTTGTCGTGTGTGGATTATGTAGCAATTAACCATGCTGACACAGCAGAACCGGTAATAAGAGAAATTAAACCTAATATATACGCGAAAGGTAATGACTATCGTGATTCGGCCAATGATTTATCAGGGAAAATTCATGATGAGCAAAAGGCAATAGAAGAGGAAGGTGGCCGAATAATTTTTACGGACGAAATTACTTTTAGCTCAAGTAATATTTTGAATAGGCATTTTAGTATTTTTCCTGAAGAAACCAACCGGTATCTCCAAGGCCTTAGGGAAGAGATAAAATTTGAAGATATAGCCACTCAGATAGGGAACTTAGAAGACTTAAGAGTATTGATTATTGGTGAAGCAATTATTGACCGATATACATTCGTTTCTCCGCTCGGGCAAAGTGGTAAAAGTTCAGCATTATCAGTTCGTTATAATTACTCAGAGGACTATGCTGGTGGAGCTTTGGCTGTGGCTAACCACGTTGCAGCTTTCGTTAAAAAGACAAGTTTATTAACTACGTTAGGGGGTAGAGGGGCTCACGGGGTTAACGATGAGGATTTTGTGCGTGCCAACCTAAATAAAAATATTACACCACAGTTAATTAGGTGTTCTGCTGCTCAAACAATCGTCAAGGAAAGGTTTGTTGATGCTGATGCTTTATCTAAATTATTTGAAATATATTACTTTGAGGAAGAACCTCAGGTTTCACCAGACGAAGAAAACCAAGTATGTTCATGGTTAGAAAACCACCTTCAGGGCTTTGATGCAATTATTGTGCCCGATTACGGAAATGGGATGCTTACCCAGCGTATGATTGACATAATTTGCAATTCAAGCTCGTTTTTAGCAGTTAATACGCAGGTTAATAGTGGAAATAGGGGTTATCATGTTGTAACCCGTTACTCAAAGGCAAACTTTGTTTGCCTTAATGAGCCTGAGCTTTGGTTGGCAACCCATAATCGGCATGACGCATCAGAGGTATTAGCGCGCAAAATTATGTCAAAGCTGAATGCCGACTATATTTCTATTACAAAGGGCGCTAAGGGTTTGTTTTCTATAAATAAAGATAACGGAGAGCCACATCATATACCCCCACTTGCGTCAAAGGTGATAGATCGTGTAGGCGCCGGGGACGCTTTTTTGTCTTTAGTATCAATTTGTTTAGCATCTGGCCTCCCACTTAGCGTATCATCTTTTGTGGGAGCAGCAGCTGCGGCGTTGGAGGTCCAAATAGTTGGTAATAGTCGAACCATAGAGAAGGCTTCGCTTCTCCAATATATATCAGTTCTACTCAAATAATTGATTCATAAAGTTAGCAAATCTTATATAATCAAAAATTTGGTTAACTAGAGTGTTCATATTTGGCAGTTTATAAGAGAAGATATTACGAAGATTAGGTAAAAATTAGTTGAGGTGACTTAATAATATGAAATGCCTTGTAACTGGAGGTGCCGGATTTGTTGGTAGTCATCTCGCTGAAAGCTTGCTTGAACAGGGACATGATGTAATTGTTATAGATAACTTTACTTCTGGTCGCAAAGAAAATTTGGCTTCGATGATACCAAAGGAAAACTTTGTACTTCATGAGGCTGATATCGCAGATCACATAAAGATAGAACCCTATTTTCAAGATGTGGACTGGGTGTTCCATGTTGCAGCCTTGGCAGATGTAGTACCGTCCATAGAAGAACCATTAAAGTACCATAATTCAAATGTAAATGGCACCATAGCAGTGCTAGAAGCATCTCGTAAAATGGGGATAAAACGTTTTATCTACATGGCTTCGTCTTCGTGCTATGGCCTTCCGGACGTTGTACCTACACCAGAAACGGCAGAAATTAGAACTATGTATCCTTATGCATTGTCAAAATATCTCGGTGAAACAATGGTAATGCACTGGTGTCAGACGTATAAACTTCCCTGCAATTCCCTTAGAGCGTTTAATATCTTCGGACCTAGGTCACGAACCACTGGGAGTTATGGCGCAGTTTTCAGCGTGTTCTTGGCACAAAAATTAGCTGGTAAACCTCTAACAGTAGTGGGTGATGGCTCACAGAGTAGGGACTTCACTTTTGTAGACGATGTAGTTAAAGCTCTAATAATGACCGCTGAAAGTGAAGTAATTGGAGAAATAATGAATGTTGGTACTGGAGAGGCGCGATGCGTAAATGAAATTGCAGAGATTCTAGGGGGTGATGTTGTCTACATTCCAAAACGTCCTGGGGAGCCAGACTGTACGCGAGCAAATATTTCAAAAATTGAACGCATGCTGGGTTGGAGGGCTGCCACGCCTTTTGAAGATGGTGTTAACATCATGCTTAATCAAATTGAGCAATGGCGTGATGCTCCTATTTGGACAAAAGATAGCATCCATAAAGCTACTGAAACGTGGTTTCGCTATTTAGGTGATTCTCCAAATGAGCACGATTAGATCTAGAAAAATACTAGTAACAGGTGGTGCTGGCTATGTAGGAAGCCTATTAGTGCCGAAATTATTAGCAAGCGGGCATGAAGTTACCGTATTGGATCTTTATCTTTTCGGAACGGATGTACTATCCGCTTTGAGAAATCACCGGAACTTGAAAGAGATTCGTGGCGATATAAGAGATCAAGAATTAGTATTTCAGTCATTAAAAGGTTGCGATAGCGTAATTCATCTTGCATGTATTTCTAACGATCCTTCTTTTGATTTGAATCCTGAGCTGGGGAGGCAAATTAATTATGAAGCGTTTATATCGCTAGTTGATAATTCTATTGCTGCAGGGATAGATAGGTTCGTTTATGCTTCCTCTTCTAGTGTTTATGGAATTAAGAAAGATGTAGAAGTAACAGAAGAGCTATCTTTAGAACCACTCACTGATTACTCAAAGTACAAGGCGTTATGCGAAGAGGTACTACTAGCAAGGCGCTCCCCAAATTTTGAAACCTTGATAATTAGACCAGCTACTGTTTGCGGTTATTCTCCTCGTCTTCGTCTTGATTTAACTGTCAATATTTTAACAAACCACGCTGTTAATAATGGCGTAATCAAAGTGTTTGGCGGTGAACAAACCAGACCAAATATTCATATAGATGACATGACGGATCTTTATGTAGAGTGTTTGAATTGGCCACGTGCTATCTTTGACGGTCAAGTGTATAACGTAGGTTACGAAAATCATAGCGTAATTACCATTGCAAAAAAAGTGCGTACTATCGTTGGAGATTCAGTTTTAGTGAAGGTTCTTCCTACAGATGACCGGCGTGCGAATCATATTTCGTCTGATCGGGTCTTCCGAAAAGCAGGGTTTCATCCACGTAGGTCAATCGATAATGCAGTGCAAAATCTACTTGATGCGTTTCGACAGGGCAAAATTGAAAATTCTATGGAAGCTCCAAAATATTTTAATATTAAGTTGCTTCAGTCTATTAATTTTTGCTGATTTTAAGTGATGGATGGTTTTATTAGTCCGATAATTTTAGGTGTGGATTTTGATAATACGATTATTAGCTATGATCGTCTTATCAAGGATATTGCCATATCTCGCGGTCTGATACCCAATACCATATCTGGTAAACGTGATATCAGGAATGCTCTTCGGTTGCTTCCAGATGGAGAGCATATCTGGCAAACTATACAGGCCGAAATATATGGTCCTGAGATAAATAGAGCAGATTTAATTGATGGCGTTGCAGAATTTTTTCTTCTTTGCAAGCAGTTGAATATTGTAGTTTTTATAATTAGCCACAAAACTACTTATGCGAATTTAGATCTAACCGGGACTAATCTGAGAAGTGCTGCCT
The DNA here is from genome assembly GCA_964427515.1 of uncultured Rhizobiaceae bacterium. GTDB lineage: Bacteria > Pseudomonadota > Alphaproteobacteria > UBA828 > UBA828 > CAYRUX01. The sequence goes on along the minus strand of CAYRUX010000255.1, from coordinate 43,987 downwards.
TAAATTGGATGGAAGTTAACGGTTTATTTAGAGAAAGTGGCGGAGGTCTTGATAAGTCACGCGTTATTTTTTCTACTACGCGAAATGAAAAAATTGATTTTATAATTAGATGCAGATGCAGCCATTTTATAGATGATTTAATTGAAGTCCTTGAGGATCCCAAGTTTCCTAAAGACGTAGAAAAAATGTTTTTTGATAGTTCAAATACCCAAAGGGGTCTTGCCCTTAGATCTTTTTCATCATGGCAAGAAATCTCGGCATACCTTCTTGACACAGGATAGTTCACAAAAAGATATTGTTTTGATTTCCAAGGTTGTTGAAAATTTGCTTGGCATTCAAGTATTTGGAGTGGAAAAAATTAATGGTGGCGGTAACAATAGGGTTTTTAAGATAAAAACTCTCAATGAGGAGAGTCTATTTGTAAAGCGGTATTTTAAACCGTCTGCCGCATCAGACCGATTGGAGGTTGAGTTTTACAGTTTAGAGTTCCTATGGAGGCACGGTATTCGGCATATTGCCAGACCATTGGCTTGTGATAAAGATCTAGGTATAGCGGTTTTTGAATTTATAAAAGGAGAGCAGGCGAATTTAAACTCTCCGAAGAATTACGATATTACGCAAGCTGCTAATTTTATAACCAGTCTAAAAAACGTAACGCGTTTCCCTGATGCACAAAAATTACAATCAGCTGCTGAGGCTTGCTTTTCTCTTAATGAATTAACAGAAAATTTGAACATGCGTTTGTTACGTCTTAATAATGTAGAAAAAGATGTTCCACTATTCAAAGATTTTTGTAAATTCCGAGATGAAAAGATGGTTCCTACTTTAGAACGCTTAAAAGAGTCCGCTAATCAACGTTGTGTGCAGTTTGGAAGCGTTCCGTCTTGTAGCTTAGAGTCTGTCCACCGCACTTTAAGTCCTTCTGACTTTGGTTTTCACAATGCAATCCGAAGAGATGACAATGTTTTGATATTTATAGATTTTGAATATTTTGGGTGGGATGACCCTGCAAAAACGGTATCAGACTTTCTACTGCATCCAGCCATGCAATTGAATGAGCAACAATCTAGGATGTTTATGGACGACTGTATAAAAAAATTTGGCGCAACGGATGAGAACCTATGTAATAGAATTCAATTATATTTTCCACTTTTTGGACTTAAGTGGGCATTCATCGTTTTGAATGAATTTTGTTCATCTGATTGGAAAAGAAGGCAATTCTCTGGTCGAGGTAAAATAAAGACGAAGTATTACTTTCAAGAACAACTAGAGAAAGCAAACATATTTTTGAAAAATGCTATTCATGCTGATAAAGAGTTCCCCTATGTCATATAGAACCGAATTAGTACCTTTGGACGACCGATCAAAACAGCTGCGGCGCAGTATTTTACGAATGATGAAATCTGCAGATCGAGGACATTTAGGAGCAGCATTCTCTTTAGTGGAAATTATGAGGGTACTTTACGATAATATATTGAATTATCGCGCGGATCAGCCTGATTGGTTAGAAAGAGACCGTTGTATTTTAAGCAAGGGGCATGGTTGTTTAGCTTTATATGCAATTTTGGCTGATAAAAAGTTTTTCCCTGATATGGAGCTCGATAAATTTTGTGAGTTTGACGGCATTTTAGGAGGACACCCTGATTCGAGAAAAATACCTGGTGTTGAAGCGTGTACGGGAGCACTCGGACACGGACTATCCATTGGAATTGGCATGGCATTCTCAGCAAGAATGGATAACTCGGCACGTCATATTTACGTGATAACTGGAGATGGGGAAATAAACGAGGGCTCTATTTGGGAAGGAGCAATGAGTGCATCTAAGCATAAGCTAGATAACCTAACCGTATTAATTGATTATAACAAACTACAGTCATACGGGTCTACACATGAAGTTTTAGATTTAGAGCCATTAGCTGACAAATGGATGTCATTTGGCTTTGCTGTCGAAGAGGTTGATGGACATGATGTAAATAAACTGAAAGGTTTATTGGCAAAGAAGCCATTTTCTAGATCACAACCGTTCGTGATTATTTGCCATACGGTTAAAGGTAGAGGTATTCCATTTGCTGAAAGTAATCCACATTGGCACCACCAGAGTCGAATTGGCCAAAAAGGGTTTCAACAGCTTTATAATTCATTGGACACTTCGTAATGCGTAAAACGTGTCTCAATACAGTCTATCAGCAGGCATTGAAGGATGAGCGTATCATCTTTATTGGATCAGATTTGGGAACAGGGACCCTTGATGAGTTCAAACACGAAATGCCCGATAGATTTGTAATGGAAGGCGTGAGTGAGGCTCATATAGTAGGTATGGCAACCGGTATGGCCATGGATGGAAAGGTAGTTTATGTTAACACTATAGCTACATTTCTTACCCGACGTTGTTTTGAGCAATTAGTTAATGATGTTTGTTTGCATAATGCTTCTGTAAGGCTTATTGGTAATGGGGGCGGTCTTGTTTATGCCCCGTTAGGCCCCACGCATTTGGCTGTTGACGTTATAGCTATTCTCCGTTCGATTCCAAATATGACAATTTTAGCACCCTGTGATGCTGATGAAATGGAACGTCTGATACCTCAAACGGTTGATTGGCCAGGCCCAATCTATATACGTTTAGCTAAGGGTGGGGATCCGATCGTAAGTAGCAATAGTTTAACTTGTAAAATTGGGAATGCCATTCAATTAGAAACTGGCGAAGATGTATTATTGATTACCACAGGTATAACGCTTCAGATTGCAGTAGAGGCTTCCAATGAACTCAAACAAAAGGGAGTAAATGCAAGTATTTTGCATATGCATACGATAAAACCTTTAGATAAAAAAACTTTAAAACAACAATTATCAAAAGCTAAGGTTGTTATGACTATTGAGGAACATTTCATGATTGGGGGACTCGGGAGCGCTGTGTCAGAGTTTATAGTTGAAAATTCGAGTTACAGTAAACTGCATTTTTGTCGTATTGGTGTCCCCGATGTATTTCCTCACCAGTATGGTCGTCAGGAGGATCTGATGCGTGTTTATGGTATTACAGCTGAAAATATTGTGGCGAAAGTATCAGAACTGCTTGATAAAAAAAGAGATTTTCTCTAACCGTTGCAAACAAGGAAACCTAGGCAATGCCGTTATTGGATATTAGTAGTAAGAAAGATACTAATAAGTTTTTAGATGCCGATGAGATCGCCTTATCGAAAAAATTCATCGAAGACGGATATTGCATCCTTACTGCTGAGGACACGAGAGCGCTAGCAAAGTTTCGTTCTAGTGTAGTAGAGTTTTGCGTCGATAGGTTGGCTTGTGATAAACCAAAGGATGAGGAATCATTTTTAAATTCTATTAGCAACTATGTCAAAATTGAAGAAATTAATAACTTTCGTCTTCACATAATTGATAGATTAAATAGTGAGGAATGGGTAAGAGTTGAATATTTCAGGATCGCGCGTTGGGCCATTCAATGCCTTGCTGGCAATGAATTGGTTATGCAGCGTCGTATCAATATGAGTATTCAATTGCCAGGCGATGATAGTTCTTTGTTGCCCATTCACTGTGACGTGTGGTCGGGTGATTCCCCCTTTGAAGTCGTGTTATGGATCCCACTGGTAAATTGTTTTGATACAAAGTCGATGTTTATTGTGCCACCAAAGATAAACTCTGCAATTCAGGAAACATTAAATGAGCGTAGTACTATCAGTAGCGAAGATTTGTTTGAGGAAGTAAAGGCACAAGTTATTTGGATTAATATACCCTATGGTAGTGTATTAATCTTTAATCAAAACTTGATGCATGGAAACCGAGTGAATCAGGAAACCGAAACTCGTTGGACGATGAATTGTCGTTTTAAAGGTGCTTTTACTCCATATGCAGATAAGCGCCTTGGCGAATTTTTTGAACCTATTACGCTTCGAGCGGCATCTAGTATTGGATTATCATATAAGTTACCCGATGACTTCTAGTGCAAAGAAATATGGCTTTCGGGGTTATATAACAAGTCGCCCCCTTATGGGCGACCGTATTCCCCAACATGTGCAAAATCTTGTTATACGAGACTATGCGGATCGTAATGATTTAACCTATCTTTTGAGTGCCACCGAATATGCGATGCCAAATTGCTTCATGATGCTTGAGAAAGTTATTAAGGAATTATCAGGCTTGGAAGGAGTGATCTGCTATTCACTATTCATGTTGCCACCGAATCCAGATTTGAGGGTAAGAATTTACAATTCTTTTATTCTAGCAAACACAGAAATGCATTTTGCATTGGAACATCTAAAAGCAAAATCTCAGAAACAGATTCAAGATATTGAAACTATATGGCGTATTCAAAGAGCGCTTGATTACTGCCCGAAAGAGATCTCATCATGGGTTTGATTGACTTTATTACAACAATTCATCGTAGTACACCTCGAGATTATATAGGTCGTGTTACAGAAGCTAACAAAGCCGAATGCGCTACAATTGCAAAAAGATTCGACCGAGACTATTGGGATGGGGAGCGGCAATACGGTTATGGAGGGTATTCATACGACGGTCGCTGGCAACCTGTGGCAGAAAAGATGGCAAGTCATTATAATATAAAAAGTGGTGATAGAATCTTAGATGTAGGTTGTGGAAAAGGGTACCTATTATATGAACTTACTCAGATAATACCTGGCCTTGAGGTGGTGGGGATAGATATCTCAGAATATGGCATTGCTAACGCAAAAAACGAGATAAAACATCGGTTACAGGTAGCTAATGCACTCAATCTCCCATTTGAGGACGGAGCATTTGATATAGCTATCTCATTAGCTACATTTCATAATCTCTATGTTTTTGATGCGATAAGCGCTCTTCAAGAGATCCAACGTGTTTGCCCAACATATAAGAAATACGTGATGGTAGAATCATATCGTAATGAAAGTGAGAAGGCGAATTTGCTATATTGGCAGTTAACCTGTGAAAGCTTTTTTACTCCCGATGAATGGTGTTGGTGTTTTAAGCAGGCTGGTTATAAAGGAGATTACGGGTTTATATATTTTGAATAAATTTGTCAAATAGGTGATGTGCGAATGGAAAATAAAAAGTTAGAGGATAAGCTTCTGGTCTTGGGTGGCTCTAGCTATATCGGCCAACATTTAATTAAACGATTGTTGCCCGATGAATATACCGCTACTTATGCAACTCACCCATTCGAGGGTGGGTATGAATTTGATTGTACTAACGACAGGTTATCGGAAACAGTTAATGACCTTGAAACCTATTGTCAGGCTATACTTTTACTTGGTGATACGGAGCCAAATTCGTGTGTTTTGCATCCAAAACGTTCTCAATCTATAAATGTGGACGGAATAACCAGAGTTATTGATGATTTGGTGGAAACGGGTATTCGCATTGTATTTGTTTCTAGCGAGTTTGTTTTTGATGGCAAGCAGGGCGAGTATGTAGAATCGGATTTAGCATCTCCGATACTTCTTTATGGAAAACAAAAACTTATAATAGAAAGGTATTTAGAAAAATGTGCTAAGGATTTTGCTGTATTAAGGTTAGCGAAAGTTTATGGGGGAGAAGTGGGAGATGGAACCCTTTTCACAAATTGGCTACCTGTGATTAAGCAAGGTACTTTAGACAAATGTGCGAGTGATCAACGTTTCTCACCCATCTTTGTTGATGATGTCGTTGATGCCCTTTTAAAAGCGGTTGAGTCGAGGTTGCAGGGTGTATTTCATGTGGGAGGGCCAAAGAGCCATAGCCGTTTTGATTGTTTAATAACTTTATTGGAAGAAGTGCAAAGATTTAGAAAAGTTGATCTACAGCCCAAGCCCTGCCTTATAAATGATTTTGACTTTCCTGAGGCTAGACCAGTAGACGTGAGTATGAAAATTGATAAATTTAAGTCAGAAGTGGTATTTTGTCCTCGTGGGATAAAAGAGTTTTGCAGCGAACTTGCTTTCGCTACCTTTGGGTTGGGTGCAACTAAGGGCGTGAGTTGTTGAAGATGAAATTATCCACAATTTCAATTTTGAATCCCGACCCTGAAAAGGTTTTTCAGGATATGACCGCTAAATCTATATCGTTTTTTTGCCTGCAGCGTCCTGTTTATATCGGGAGTAATCTAATTAAAGAAATGAAAGATATTTCTCGAGCAGAAGGTGGATGTAACGTGCGTGTTTGTTTGCATAGTGAGCCAGAATCTAAACATCACGATATGGTAGTGCTTGAAAACAAAAATAAATACTATCCTCCTCATAAACATGAAGAAAAAGGGGAGTGTTTCCATGTTATAGATGGCAAACTGGGTATCCTAGCTTTTGATGATTATGGGACTATTATAGATGCTAATCTACTCGAGAAAGGTGATATATATAGAATTGAAATTGGAATGTACCATGCGATAATTCCAGTAAGTGATATTGTAATTTATCATGAATCTAAGCCGGGGCCGTTTCTTGGAGGTGAGGATAGCATTATTCCCTTTTGGGCTGCTGCAGAGGAGGATACAAAAGCAGTAGAAAACTATACATTTAGAGCGCTTTCTAAACTGGGTATATAGCTATCATTTATTGAGCATTTGGGAGAGGACTTTTTGAGATGGGCGGTATTATCAAAATTTCTGGACGAGAGATAGGAGAAGGAAAACCAACGTTTATTATTGCTGAAGGCTGCGACAACCATTTGGGTGATATATCGGTGGCTCGAGAAATGGTTTTTAGAGCGCACCAAGCGGGGGCAGATGCAATAAAATTCCAACACCATTTGCCGGATGAAGAGATGTTACCTGTTATTCCAATATCTGATAATTTTGAAGAGCCGTTATATGAGTTTTTAAAAAAATATGCACTTACTTTGGATCAACATCGGGAACTCAAGGCCTTTTGTGAGGAGACAGGGATATTATACCTCTGTACACCATTCAGTTTCACAGCAGCTGAAGAGTTGCTTGCTCTGGGGGTGTCGGCCTACAAGATTGGTTCGGGTGAAATGACAGATATTCCATCATTGGAGAGGATAGCAGACTTTGATAAACCTATGATTATATCAACGGGTATGTGCACTATGGAAGAAATCGATAGAACGTATGAAGCTGTAATTTCTAGGAATTCTCAAATATCTCTTCTGAATTGTGTAAGCGAGTACCCTCCAGCGTATACAGACATTAATTTAGATGTAATTACCCTCATGCAAGATCGATTTTCTAAAGCAGTAATTGGTCATTCTGATCACACACCTGATTTGTTCACTTCTTATGCTGCTGTAACACTCGGTGCAAAAATTATTGAAAAACACGTAATAATTGATAAAAACCAACCTGGCCCTGATCAATCAGTATCTATAGATTTTGATGATCTTACAGAGTTAGTCGATGGTGTTCGAAAAATTGAGTCTGCAAGAGGTTGTGAGAGAAAAGTACACGGCCTAGAGGTGCCTATCCGTAGCTGGGCGTTTCGAAGCTTAGTATCGACCCGAAATATCCAGTGTGGTGAATTAATTTGTGAAGATATGGTATGGTCAAAACGTCCCGGTACCGGAATTCCTTCCCACGAGATGAAGACAGTAATTGGTAAAGAAGCAGCTCGTGATATTAAGGAAAACACAATGCTTTCCTGGGATGATTTTGTAGTAAACTGAGAATGAAGCTACTTTTTTTGACAGGTTCAAGAAGTGAGTGGGGCTATATTCGTCCTATCATACGATTATGTGAAAAACGTAATGTAGAATATGATATTTGTGCGACCAATATGTTGCTTTTGCCCGCTTATGGGACACTCATTGACGAAATAAAGAGAGAAGGTTTTAAAGTGTCGGATGAAATTTTTATGTCTATGGAGGGACATAATCATTACACTATGACCAAGTCACTCGGAGTATTTCTTTCATCATTTGTTGATACTCTTAATCGAATAAGGCCAACATGGTTAGTGTTATCAGGTGACAGAGCCGAGCAAGTTATGGGGGCAGTAGCTGGTGCTTATACTTATACTCCTGTAGCGCATATCCAAGCAGGAGAGAGGTCAGGGAATATTGATGGTGTTAGCAGACACGCAATTGGAAAGCTTGTACACATGCATTTTGCAGCTAATGAGGAAGCCGCCTATAGATTGCAAAATCTTGGAGAAGAGTCATTTAGAATTCACAATGTAGGCGCGCCGCAACTAGATGAAATAGTGAGTAATGAATTATTAGGCAGAAAAGATTTGGAAAAAAAATATGCAATTAACTGCGATCAACCTTACTTATTAATTGTGCAACACCCTGTCACAGAAGAAATGGATAACGCATTCGAACAGGCAATGATTTTAGGGCGCGCGGTTGAAGCATTGGATATTCAGAAGATATGGGTTCTTCCAAATAATGATGCTGGCGCGGGTGCTATTAGGCGAGCTTTATTTAAATTTCGAACAGATTCAACTTTAATGTTTGATAATTTATCCCGTTCTGATTATCTAGGGTTTTTAGCAGGCGCTGCCTGTATAGTTGGTAATTCTAGCTCGGGAATTTTAGAGGCTCCAACTTTAAGAATCGCTGCAGTGAATGTTGGCCGGCGTCAGGTTGACCGAATTCGTGGAAAAAATGTTATTGACGTTGAATTCAAAGAGGCTGACATTTTAAAAGGGATAAAACGTGCTCTTTCTGAGGAATTTCAGAATATTTTGCATAATTGCGTTAACCCTTACGGCGATGGAAAGTCGGCAAATCGTATAATTGACCTGCTTGAAAATACTGTGGTTGACGAGAAACTTTTAATAAAGAGGCTAACACTCTAGAAAGGGTGACTAATATGGCACTCGAATCGTTAGATTATGTCGTGACGGCAGACGGAACGCTATTGGATGCTGCAGAGGTTATTGAACATACTCGCAGTAGAAGTGCCGTGGTGGTCAAAGAAACTAAAGTAGTGGGAATTATCAGCGAGGGCGATATTTTGAGAGCATTATTAAAGGGAGTTGGGGTGCATGCCCCTCTTGCTGATTTTGTTAACTACAGCTTCAAATATCTAGATTCGCCGGATTTAGAACGAGCGGTTGACCTTTTCAAAGAATTTGGTATCGCACTCATACCAATCCTCGATAAGGATTTTAAACTAATAGATGTAATGACGCTGCATGACACATTAAATTCCTCAAAGCTCTTTATGGAAAAATCTTGATTATTGTCATTCCTGCTAGAGGTGGTTCGAAAAGACTTCCTAACAAAAATATCCGTAAGCTGTGCGGAAAACCGTTGATAGCGTATACCATTGAGGCAGTACTCAAAGCAGGTGTTGATGCTCCTGTAATTGTTTCTACTGACGATGAGAAAATTGCAAAGATTTCACGAGACTATGGGGTTCAAATAGTAGATAGACCTCAGGAGTTGGCTGCAGGCGACAGCTCAACAGAATCTGTGCTGTTTGATGTTCTCTCACGATGTTGTGGTGATATACACGATTGTAAATGGATTATGACCTTGCCTCCAACGTCACCATTTCGATCCAGTAAGAATATACGTATATTTTTTGATACTGCAATTAAAGGGCGAGGTGACGTGGATTGTTATATGTCTGTATCTGAAAATAGAGGCGATTTTTGGGAAAAAGGTGAGGGAGGAAAGTTGCAGCGTTTGTTTAAGGATGCCCCACGTCGACAACAGGATAGAACGCCAATTTACGAAGAAAACAGCGCGATATATGTTACCCGAATTGATGCCTTAGAAGAGACTGGTTCGATTTTAGGGAACAATGTACGGTCAATGTGCATAGACCCATTTGAGTCGGTAGATATAAATACAGCGTTTGACTTTTGGCTGGCTGAATCTTTATTGTCCAACGCCGTTAATAGACCAAAGTAAATATAGATTTAGACCGTATGTTTGGTAGAGGTATCTGAGTGGGGTTGGTTTGATTTTTGATCGTTACACATTAACTATGGCGAAGAACGAGTTAATTGAAGTTTTCCCCCTTCTTTCTGGCTTAGCTAGCGCAGCAAGATTTGTTTGCGATAAGAATTACAAGGCTCGCTACGAGAAAGAAGTTAATGCTTTTAAGTATTTAAAAAAGCAAATTGGAAATAACTTTCAAGGTCGTGAGCAGAATTCTCCTTCTGGAACTGTGCTTATACTTGGATTTTCTGATGTGCAAACTAGCCTTGTTGAGCGAGTTATTGCTAGCGCATTTGAAAATGCAGGTATGAAGCCAACATTAATGGGTTCGAGATCACCCATAAGTCGAAAAACATATAATTTGCTAGGATTCAATGATTTACATACTTTTCCAACAACTATCAGTGCTAAGGCCAGACGAATTGCTTCGGATATAATTGCAAGCACATCTAATGAAAGAGAGTTGTTCGAGTTCACATATGATCAGGTGCCATGTGGTAAGTATGTTTTAGCAACTCTTATGAGAAGTACGAGAAAGGGTGCGTTTGATTTCAAAGACGCTAAAGCGCTCCATGCATTAACAAGAGGTTTGGCAAAATCAATCTCAGTGACAGATCTGGCAAAACAATACTTAGATAGATTAAAACCAGATGCATTGGTTTTGGCAGACCGCGGGTACACTCCTTTCGCAGAGTTTTCGTGCCTTTGTATTGCAAGGGATATACCGGTTTTTTCATGGAATATGGCACAACGATCTGGCTTAATTGTTATGAAACGTTTTAAGTCACATAATGCTGACGTGCACCAGCTTTCACTTTCAGACGAAACATGGAATAGGCTTAGGAAACTAAATTGGTGTAATAAATTTGCAGAGACAAGTGAAAGAGAGTTGGTTGATAGTTATATGAGTGGGGAATGGTATGGAGAGGTAGGAACTCAATTCCATGTATCTACTTATGACAAGCCAACTCTTATAAAACGATTAAAATTAGATGAAAAAAAAAGAACAGTTGTTATATTCCCGCATATCTTTTGGGATGGAACGTTTTTTTGGGGCGAAGACCTATTTGATAATTATGAACAATGGTTCAGGGAGGTTTTAAAAATTGCAAACCAAAATTCAAATTTAAATTGGATAATAAAAGTGCATCCAGCAAATATCGTAAAAGATGCAAGGGATGGAAGTAATGCAGAACATTCTGAAGTAACTGTATTGAAAGAAGTTTTGGGAGGCATGCCGGAGCATATTTGTTTAATCGAGGCCTCTAGTAATGTGAGCACACTTTCTTTATTTTCGGTTATGGATTATTGCTTGACCGTGCGAGGAACAATAGGAATAGAGGCTGCATATAGGGGTATCCCAGTATTAACAGCCGGAACTGGTAGATATGATAGGCGTGGTTTCACTCTCGATTTTAATGATAGAGACGCTTATTTAGATCAACTTAAGAATCTTGAAGATGTTCAGCCTTTGACACCTCAAGAGCAAGATTTAGCGAGAAAGTTTGCGTTTGGAACGTTTGTAGTTAGGCCTATAAAGATTTCAAGCGTTAAGTTCTCGTTTAAAAAGGATAGTAAAGCAAGTCTTGAAACAAGACTTGCTATCAAGAACTCCCAAGCCTTACAAAGAGCTGATGATGTATTAGCTATTGCAAATTGGATAAAGTCTAATTCAGATGATTATTGTAATTGGAAACAACTAGATATCTCGGTTTAAGTGAAAGCAACAAAGGGTATAGGATATCAGGATTAGTAGAAATATATGAAAATTCGCGGTTGTATACTTATGCCTATTAAAGATAATTGTAAGCAACTGTAAATTATTCTAGCCAGATATTTTGCCTGTGAATATTATCTTAAAAGTTTGTTATAGAATTATTAGTGTATTTTATACCAGTGGATTGGCATCTTTCGCTGGAATTCTTGCGGTATTTCTAAATTGGAAAAAGCTTTGCCAAGCAGATTTGATACTAATTCATTCGGAAGGAGGTTTTGGTTATACCATTACTACCCCAGATCTCTTAAGGCGACACCGCAAAGGAGAGAAAATTGTTATAATTTTCCCATACATACCAGGAACCTTTAATAAAGACATAAAAAAGATATGGCATGACGTGGATTTAATTTTTATTCAGGTCGCTTTTAGGCGACCCTGTTCAAAGCAATTCCATCCATATGACCCAAATTCTAGAACAGTAGCACTTTTTCCAAGCTCCTTTAAATGGCGGTATTTATTATTCCGATCATTGGGAAAGGGTCTTCGATTAGTTATGCCATCTAAGAAAGTTATGTCCGAGATGGAATATTTTGGTTCATTGCCTAAGGAGAAGCTGCCTGCTGGTAGACCAACAAGTGATACGTGGGTGCCAACTTATTTTACATTATTACGTGACATTAGTGTGGGACATGTAGGGTTGCCGGAGAAAGATAGATCTAGTATTGATCGCGCTTTATCCCAAGCAGCTGGTGGTAGACAGAAACGATGTTGTTTATACTTAAGACTTCGATCAACACTAGATTACCCCGAGGCCTATCTCAGATCTGGTGGGGAAATTAGTTCATATCTTAGAGCCGTAAAAGCCTTAAATCGAAAGGGATATCAGGTATTATTGGTTGGTGACAGGCAATTGCCTGCGGATCTTGCCAAGCAGTTTGAAGGGATGTTTGTCGATGCAAAGAGCTTAAACCTTCCTGAATCATTGTTTTATTTATTCACTGCCACAGAAAGTGACATCTGTATTGGCGAGTGTGGTGGTGGTTTTTGGTTGGGTCCGATAAATGGAATCCCAAGTATGCTAATAAATGCATACCCATTTCATATCGGTTGGAACAATATGGTAATTTATTATAAGGTATTGATGGGCGAAGATGGATATATTGTTCCAGCAGAAAAACTGTTTCAGAAGTATGGGGAGGATGTGGTTCATTCAAGTGATAATGTTTTAGAGAACACCCCTGAAGAACTGGAGGCAGCAATTTCTGATTTTATTTATTGTGTGGAAAATGAGCAATGTTTGGGTATACCGTTTAAAGATTTGACAGGAGTTGAGGGGCATTTTTGGAGTAGTCTTTCAGAGTCGTATATGTCCTCAATATGGATGAAGTTATATGGGGGCAAGGAAGGCCCCATAATGCCCAATGAGAGAGCTGCTAAAGCCAAACTATTACTGTCAAAAATGCGAACTTAATTAATACATAAAATGTGTGGAATCGTAGGAATTTACGGCGAGCAAGATTCTCAATGGATTGGTGCTATGAATTCTCTCATTGAACACAGAGGGCCCGATGATTCGGGTATTTTTCGATCCACTTCTGGTCGGTTATCATTGGGTATGAGGCGTCTCGCAATCATCGATGTTGAAGGCGGTCGGCAGCCTATGACGACTGAAGACGGGCGTTACACCGTAGTTTTCAATGGTGAAATATTTAATGCGCCAGACCTTCGTGAAGATTTGATCCGCCGTGGTGTTAACTTCAAAAGCGACCATTCTGATACTGAAATCGTACTTCAAAGCTATGCGCTTGATGGTGCTCGAATATTGCCAAAGCTTAACGGCATGTTTGCTTTCGTAATTTATGACGATCATGAGAGATCATTGTTTTGTGCTCGTGATCGATTTGGAATAAAGCCACTATATTATTATAATGATGGTAATTATTTTGCATTTTCATCCGAGCTTAAATCACTATTGGTACTACCATTTGTTAAAAAATCTCTGGATATAGAAAGCCTATATCACTTTAGTAGCCTAATGTTTGTTCCGGGGCCAGCTACAATTTTTAACTCAATAAAGAAACTTCAACCAGCTCATAGTTTAAAGTATGATAAAACTGGGAAAATCGATATTAACAGATGGTGGCGTATAGGATTTGGTAGGGATCGCGCGAGTTTTGAAGAAGCCTCTGAGCGAGTTCTTTCAGCTCTTGAAAAAGCCGTAGATAGATGGAGTCTTTCGGATGTTCCAACCGCTTGTTCTTTATCTGGGGGCATTGATTCCTCGGCGATAGCAGTTCTTCTCGCGAAGAACACACGTAATCTGAAGACATTTTCTGTAGGGTTTACGGGGCTTGGTGAGGAAAAATGGAATGAATTACCACTTGCTCGTGAATTAGCTAACCAAATTAATTCAGATCATAAAGAAATAGTCGTTGATCCGGAAACCCTTATTGATGACTTGCCAAAAATGGTTTGGCATTTAGACGAACCGTATGGTGGTGGTTTGCCAAGTTGGGCAGTATTTAAGTATATGAGTAATGAGGTAAAGGTTGGGTTTACTGGTACGGGAGGCGATGAAATCTTTGGAGATTATCTTCGTTGGCGGCATTACGAAAATAGATTAATTCCCAGTACTGGGGGGAAATCGAGATTTAACCGTCAATTTTTCACTCGCCATTACTATCTTAGTGATGTCAAAAAGCAACGGAACATATTTCTTAATAGTGATGTAGGTTTATTGAGTACATCTAATATGCTGTTTTCGTTGTTATCGAAAGAAAATGCCCCTACTGTCAGGGACAAAATAACTCGGATGGATATGTAAACGAAACTTTCGGATGAGTTTCTTCTAATGACAGACCGATTATCTATGGCACATTAGCTAGAAGCTCTAACACCATTTCTGGATCATGAATTTGTTGACGCAGTATTTAATTTGCGGGCTCATACACGCACAGAGTTTCGTCCTTATAAATCACTTCTTCGTCACGCAGTATCATCCTTGCTACCAAAATCGTTATTAGAAGCTCCAAAAAAAGGATTTACTCTCCCTCTAAAATTGTGGATTCGAGGTCCGTTAAGAGAAATGGTCGAAGAACTTTTAAGTCCCAAAAGACTCAAGGAGCAGGGTATATATCGTTCAGATTTGTATAATCGGTTTGTAGTGCCGCACCTTGAAAAAAAAGTAGATAACACTAATGTTTTGTGGGGTGTGTTGATGTTTCAGCTTTGGCATCAAAGTTACGTAGAGGGTTCAAATCAATCTGTTGCCGCTATCAAAGCCACTGTATAGTTATAGTGGAATATGACTAGTGCGCCACTTTCTATTCTCCATTTTTCAACGGCAGATCAAATAGGTGGATCTGCTAAAGCAGCTAATCGCATCCACCAAGGGTTAAAAAAACTTGGGCATACATCCAGGATGTTAGTACGCCATAAAGTCTCCAATGATTTAGATATAGAAGCTATATGGCCGCCTCATCCGTATAGTTTCTATGATAAAATTATAGAAGCCGCTTGTAAGCGTAGTGGATTTCAATATTTATATGTACCTTCTTCAAAACGAGCTTTGCGTCATCGTTGGCTTCAAGACGCTAATATTATTCAGCTGTATAACGTACATGGTGGATATCTATCACCTCTTGTATTACCTAGATTATCTCGTCAGGCTCCGATAATTTGGCGTCTTTCAGACATTTGGCCAGCAACAGGGCATTGCGCTTATTCGGGATCTTGTGAACGCTGGAAGATTGGTTGTGGAAAATGTCCAGATTTAAATGCATATCCTCCTGTTGGTTTTGATTTTACAGCTTTTATGTGGCGCCTTAAGAAAAACGCATATAAAAAGTGTGATATTACGTTAGTAGCTCCATCTAGTTGGATTGAAAATATTGCGCGCGTAAGTCCTTTGTTAAAAGATTTTCCACTCATTCGAATTCCTACCGGTGTAGATTTATTTGAATTTAATCTGAGTGTTCGAGAATTATTCAGAAATGATAGTCGTAAGAAAATGGGAATTAATAAAGATGCGAAAGTTATTTTGTTTGCAGCACACGTTCTTGAAGATCATTCCCGTAAGGGTGGTCACCACTTAGTTGCGGCACTGAAGTATATTAGAGAAATACCAGATTGTGTTGTGATTTTGGTTGGCAGTGGTGGAGAAAAGCTGGCAGAGAAATTACCAGTTGAGCATCGTCTAGCAGGATATATTGAAAATCCAAAGGAAATGGCTAGGATTTATGCGGCTGCCGATGTTTCGGTAGTTCCATCAACGGATGAAAATCTTGCGAATACGGCTCTAGAAGCTATGGCTTGTGGTCTTCCTGTTGTGGCTTTTGACTCCGGAGGTATGAAGGATGCGATAAGGCATTTAGAAACTGGATATTTAGCGGCTGCTGGCGATTCTGGTGACCTTGCTAGGGGAATTAGACTATTTATAGATGAGGCTGAAAAGAGAATTCAAGTTGGATATGCAGCAAATAATCTGATCCATCGAGAGTTTGGCGTTAACCTGCAGGCGGAGAGGTTTTCTGATTTATATAATAAAATTCATGAACGTACCTCATAAAATATATGCAGACTTAACGATGATTGAAGTTGAACTCAATCGGCCGCACACTTTTTGTTTTGAGTTTTTTGCAACTCTAATAATTATCCGATCTAAAGGTTGTGATCCTTGTAGAGAGGTCAAAACTTAAAGGTAATTTTTCAATATTTGTTATGAATAAAAACTCAATTTGGAATATGGGTACAGGTCTATGACCATAGATGAGGCTAAGTCAACTATAGTAAAATTATCCGGAGAATATCCAAAGATATTGATTTTATCCCGCGTGCCCTTCAATTTTAATAATGGTACAGGAATAGCTTTATCCGTACTTTTTCAAAATTGGCCAAAAAACAAAATTGCTCAGTTATATGCTAAGGGTCGCGAAAATATACCCGATAGAACAATCTGTAACAATTATTATGAACTAGGATCCCTAGAACTTCCAAGGGTATTTCCACTCAATCTTTATGATTATGTTCGGAAAAAATCTTTCAAAAATACTCCCTCAGATGTAGCTGTCCAGAATCCACAACGGCTGTCCAGACCGGCAAAATATAAAGGGTTAAAATCAAGAATAGGTAAAATTCTGCATGAGTATGGCTGGTTATATCCGACTGACTGTTTTTTAAGTAAAGAACTTAGAGTATTCCTTGATAAATTTTCTCCAGATTTAATATTTTCTGTTCCTGCAGAACTTGCATTTATTAGGCTTACCTCGCAAATCAGTGAGTATCTGGATGTTCCCCTAGCAGTACAAGTATATGATAACTGGATGCCAATGCATTATGGAAGAGGGTTTAGTGCAGTTAAAAAAAGACAGCAACTAGAATTCGAGTTCAAAAAATTATTGGAAAATGCCTCAATTAGATTTGGTATTTGCGAATTGATGTGTAAGGCTTATTCATCAAAGTACGGAAAATCTTTTTACCCTTTGCCAGTGTCGGTTAACACCAATTTGTGGCATAGGCCTCAAAGGAAACAAGATAAAACAATCATATCCTTCCGTATAGTTTACGCAGGGTCAATTCATAAACATGCTGCTTTTTCGGGATTGGCTGACATGAGCACTGTAGTTGAGCGTTTAAATAAAAATGGTATACGCGTTGATTTTATTATTTTAGGACCTCAGGACATTGATAAGATAATAAAAAGCCAGCTCGGTGGACAATTTACAAAATTTTCTACATTTCAGGAACAAAATGAATTGATAGATGAAGTCAGCCTAGCTGATCTACTATTTTTACCCGTAGCATTCGATAAAGATAGTTGGGAGTTTATAAAATATTCGATGCCAGCTAAAAGTGCAGCTTATATGGCTAGTGGAATACCGATGTTGATATATGCTCCAAAGGAGTCAGCAATATCTTTTGAAGCTCGAACGCATGGGTTAGCTTTTGTTGTAGATGAGCGAAATATCGAAATGTTAGAAGCAGCTGTTAAGCACATGCTTACCAATGAACAGGATCGTTCAGCATTTTCTGAAGCTGCTATTGCGCACTCTCGTCAACATTATGATAGGGATATTGTATCAACACGTATTCATAAACAGTTGTTTGATGCCATTTCGTTCCAAAAAAAATAATTATTGTGCAATTTTTACAATCGTGCGTTTGACTTTGTTTTATATATGGTAAACGGTATTGGAAACAGAAGAATGATCGTAAAATGAAGTTAGTTGCAAAGGGCACGCGTAAAATTTTTATTATTTTAGGGACGCGACCCGAAGCATTAAAGCTTGCGCCAATTATACGGGCGCTAAGCAATAATGCACATGAGTTCAGCCAAAAAGTCTGTGCGACTGGTCAGCATCGAGAGATGTTAAGCCAAGCATTATCATTTTTAGAAATAGTGCCAGATTTCAGTTTGGAAATAATGTCTAGCAAACAGAATCCGGGTGATGTGGTTGCTCGAATTATAACCGGTCTGACGCCCATATTGACGAAGGATAAGCCAGATCTGATGGTAGTACAGGGTGATACAGCGACAACCTTTGCCGCTGCATTATGTTCTTATCACTTGCAAATACCGGTAGCCCATATCGAGGCTGGACTTAGAACTGGAGATCAATATTCACCTTGGCCAGAGGAGGGTTATAGGCGATTAGTTTCTGTGCTAGCTCGACTTCACTTTGCTCCTACCAAAGAAGCCCAATCAAATCTACTGCGTGAAGGCATCGATCCAAAGCATATATTTGTAACTGGCAATACGGTCATTGATTCTTTGCTTGCAATTAAAGAAAGATTTCACAAAGAAAAATCACTGTCTATGGCTAAAGACAAACAATTTTCTATTCTGGATTCACGCAAACGATTGATTCTCGTTACAAGCCACAGGCGAGAGCATTTTGGTGGGGGCTTGTCAGAGATATGCCACGCACTATATCGCATAGCAGAAAAACATATCGATGTTGAATTAGTCTATCCAGTGCATTTAAATCCTCGTGTTCAAGAACCCGTTCACAAAATTTTAGGAACTGGTAAGAGTTCGATAATAAATCGTATTCATTTGATAAAACCTGTTGACTATATTTCCTTTGTGTACCTTATGATGCGAGCTCATATAATTTTGACGGACTCCGGAGGGGTTCAAGAAGAAAGCCCAAGCCTTGGGGTGCCAACATTGGTTTTGCGAGAATCAACAGAACGGCCCGAAGCCGTAGACGCTGGCTGCGCACTTCTAGTGGGAACCAGTAAAGAAAAAATTGTAGCTGAAACCAGTCGCCTGCTAACAGACGCCTCTCATTACATTTCAATGAGTCAGGTAAAAAATCCTTTTGGTGATGGTATGGCTGGAAAACGAATCGTTGATATTTTAGTAAAAGGAGAGTGGGTATGAAGGTGTGTCTGCTCGGATTAGGTTATGTTGGCCTTCCGACGGCAGTGGTACTTGCAAATAATGGGATGTATGTACATGGAGTTGATACGAATCCTTTACTGATAGAAAAAATTAATGCTGGTGAATTTACCTCAACGGAACCCGATCTAGATCTATCAGTTTTATCTGCTGTGAAAAGTGGAAATTTAGAGGTATCACAGTCGCCTGTGTCTGCAGAAGTATTCATTGTTGCAGTTCCAACTCCAGTACTTCCAGATAAGAGTGGTGCCGACCTATCGTCGGTTGAGGTGGCTTGTAAGTCTCTCGCCGGACACCTAAAATCAGGAAATTTAATTATTTTAGAATCCACTGTTCCAGTTGGTACGATTGACCTTATGGCAGAATGGATTAGCGATGTTCGTCCCGATTTGGGCTTTTCTAATGCAAGTGAAAACCCTCTAAAATCAGATAGAATTTATCTTGCGCACTGTCCAGAACGTGTGTTTCCCGGGCGAATAATGTACGAGCTGTTAGAAAACGACAGGACGGTAGGAGGAATTGATGTTCAATCAGCACAACGTGCTAGTGAATTCTACTCCAGTTTTGTTAATGGGAAAATTACGTTGACAAACGCCCGTACTGCGGAGCTATCCAAATTGGTCGAGAATGCTTACCGAGATGTTAATATTGCTTTTGCTAATGAAATATCAATTATTTGTGACGATTTAAATGTAGATGTTTGGGATCTTATAGATTTGGTAAATCAGCACCCTCGCGTACAGGTATTATCACCCGGTGCGGGCGTCGGTGGGCACTGTGTGGCAGTAGATCCTTGGTTTATTGTAGCATCAGCACCCGACAGATCCAAATTGGTTCGTACAAGCCGAGAAGTTAATGATTCCAAGCCTAATTATGTTATTCAATCAATAAGAAGTATTGCGGGGAACAGCGAAAAATTAGTAATAGCATGTTTAGGAATAACTTTTAAACCGGATGTAGAAGATTTACGCGGTAGTCCCGCGTTATATATTGTAGAAACCTTGGCGGAGGAAGCTAACTACGAAATACTTGTAGTTGAACCCAATTTAACTGAATTACCTGAACCTCTTTCACAGCTTAGTAACATACGGTTAGTAGGTTTGCCTCAGGCATTAGAGCAAGCAAAGCTATTGGTGTTGCTTGTTAATCATCAGCTTTTTTATAGCATTGATCAGAAGCAGTTGGTCGGAAAGTCTATAATTGATACTTGCGGGGTTTGGCGAGATACGCCCACACGTTGTCTTTGAAGCAATAAAAACCTATGAAGAATAGAAAACAAGCGATGTCAAAGAATACAAAGGCCTACTTCAACCGGATCGCGGGAGAATGGAGTTCTCATTATTCGGAGGCTGGGTTGATGAGGAGTCGTATTCAACGATTTGTTGGAGCAATTGAAGAGTTCGCAAATCTAGATACAAAAATTCTGGATTTTGGGTGTGGTAGCGGGGAGCTGACACGAGCGCTTTCAGATAAAGGCTGGCAAGTAAAAGCTTGTGATATTTCGGAGGAAATGTTGCGGAGAGCAGAAAATGTTACAGAAGAAAATTATATTGATTGGCGTTTGTTGAGAGAACAAAGGGACTTAAAACTTCCATTTGATGACGCATCATTTGATGTGATTATGGCGTCCAGCGTATTTGAATACATTTCTACACCTGAAGTGTATTTGCATGAATTTAACAGAATATTGGCCAATAATGGGCGGATTTTGATCTCTGTGCCTGATATGCGACACCCTTTACGGGTTGCAGAGGAAGCCCGTCGGCGGAATCTTATTTTAAAGGTTTTTAGGCGAATTTGGAACTTGAGTCTTTATGGGAAAGATACAGATTATCTTAAATATTCTATAACGCGATACTCCCCAGAGGATTGGTTATATTTACTTAAAGATTGTTCATTTAATCCCTCTTCTATTAGTGTTCCAAGCGACCCACTGTTATTACTGCAAGCTAAAAAAGATTGTGACTGTTAACAAAACAATTTCGTCAGAGTGTAGTACAATTAGAGGGTTTTTAATAAACTCTTCATCAAGTCTAATGGAACTATAGGAATAAAGCTATGTCCTACCCCAATGTTTGGTTGCATGTGTTGAATGGTATATCAGATTTAATTCAAGTGCCTAATTCGGATACTGATGGAACAACTCATTTAGCCCTCGCCACCGGTGCGCACGATGTTTTGTTTACTTCCAAGTGCTTAAAAAAATACGGTATTAAAACAATTTCAAGTGAAGAGATGTTAGCTCATATGACAAATGACAGAGTAGCGTATGCTAAGTCGAGTAATGAGTTGGCTCGCAAAGTTCTAAAATCGTATGGATATTCGGATTACCATGACATAGATATCTATGACAGGGCAAACATAGTTTGTAATTTGTCAAACCCAATTAACAGTGAATATCATGAAAAGTATGATCTTGTTCTTGATATTACTTCTACATACGTAACTAATATTATTCAGTCGTACCATAATACTTCAAAAATGACTAAAGTAGGAGGAAAGAAAGTAGTAGTTACTACGATTGGGGACCATACTAATAGGTTTGATTTAAATCCGTCCCCAAATTTCTTGGTAGATTTCCATATTAGTAACGGCTTCTCTCTGGATAGAGCATTCATAATTAACCCTAAAGGGAAAAAACTGCCGTACAAAAGGTATGCAAGTAAAGGTACACCTGCATTTGCATTATTGCCTATAGGGACTCTAATGGTAACTTTTATTAAGTCTTTGTATACGATTGCCACAGTACGTTCAGGAATTCGTAATTCTGAAACGATAGTTTATCCCATGAATATTGGAGATGGGGGTATTTCTCAATCTATTAGTGAATTGCAGGGTGATGTCCATGTTACAGCGAATCATCATTCAGCAAGTCTGAGGAGTAGGGTAAAATCAATATTAAGGACTATTTTTGGGGAAAGATTAATTTATGGATTAATATTAGTTAATCGCAAATACAGGTACATCAGGAGAGCGTTTTTACATTCAAACTTATCAAATGAATGGTACGCATATTTTGTTTTTACAAAAACCACAGAGAGTGATGAACTAAATTTTCATATTACTTCACATTATTCAAAATTAGATCAAACATAGCCGGGTGGTGGTTTTGATTGAAAAATAATGCTAACAAAACTATTGAACTTTGCAGTGTTGTGAAAATATTTTTTTAGAAAGTAGATTCTATGGCATTTGAGATGTTTTTAATTCGAATGCTAAGGTTTTAGCAATTAGCTTTGATACTGATTATGGCAACACATGTTAGAGAGGGAATAGGTAACATTGAGGGGCTGGGTTTAGGGCGGTTTATAATACCACTCCTGGTGCTGTCAGCATTTGGTCCTTTGTTATTACCAAACTTAGGTTTACGGCTTGATCAGTTCTTTGTATACATGCTGTTGCCAATAGCCCTCGGCTTTGTATGCGTGGGAAGGCGCTCATCTCTTTTTAGAGGGCCTTCACTTTTCATCATTGGTGCATTTTCTTTCATAACGGCGTGGACATTAGCAGTTACCTTTGGTGGTATTTCTGAAAACATTGTAGCGAGTCCACGGACAAATAGAGATGAATGGGTAGCTTTTGAGGATTATTTCTATGTAATTGCCCTGATCTTTGTAATCGGAGAATTTGTAAAGATCCATAATCCAGAGATTATCCGAAACCTAATAGATAAAATATGCTTAATAGTGATTTTCATAATGTGTTTAAATGCCCTGTTGTCGATCGCAAGTATATTTATTGACCTAACGCAGATTATCAGTTTGTTTGTTAGGGATTTAGATATCGCCGAAGATGATTTGGTGGGAAAAGCCAGAAAAACCGGTATCTTTGGCGCGCCGTCTACCGCCGGGTTTGCATATTCGATTGCCATATTGATCTGTACGTACGTCGCGCGAAAATCAGAGAAAGTTCCAATATGGGCTTATTTGGTAGGTGTACTGATTTTTGTCGGTGGATGTGTATCAATTTCAAAAGTATTCCTGATAGGTGGAGTGCCTTTATTTCTGGTCTATTGGTTTTCTCCGGGCAGGCGTACCCCAAGCATTTCATGGAAAGTAATTGTTATAATAGTTGGAATTATTGGAGTTTGGTTGCTGACAATCGATGATTTGGGAAACAAAGAAACCTGGCGTGGCTTTTATTTGATAGGTGATTTGTTCGATCCTGATCCAGAACAAACCACCTATTCTTCATTTTTTGATCTTTTTTTTCGTTTTATTGAAATCCGTTATGGGCTTGGCGCTGAAGCTGTTTGGGAAGAAAAACCGGTTGTTGGCGTTTTTCCCTATGTTTGGGATGTGGCGCCGATACAAGGTCTCGGATTTGCATATTTTGGGATATTTGACAGTGCATATATGCAAATATTTATTCAAGGCGGTTTAGTCTCAGCTATAGTTTATATGAGTATACTTTTAACAATTATTTTTATTGGCTTACGGGAGTGGACTAAGGGATATGAAACAGGTCGGTTTCTAACGTTTCTTGGCATGCTCGCTTTTCTGGGAGGAATAGGTCAACCGGTTATTACAATATCTCGAGCTAACGTTTTATTCTGGGTATTAATATTACTAATACTAGCGCTACGGTCAGCAAAAATACTTAGAGAAAATAGACTTAAAAATATCTAACAACATTAATAAAAATCTACCATCAATGCCTCTAACCCTTTTAGAGAGTGGGTAAGCTTATCAGGGATTAAGGGCCAGGTAAGTTACGCTAACATTCGGTTTTATATTGTTCTACTCCTCTGCCTTTTTATAGCAGTTATGATAAGAACTAGAATATATAATGCTAACGATATGCCAAGCCATAGTATTGTATGCTCTGGTAACGTAATGGTTAGTGCTCCCGCACAAGCAAGAGAAGCCAAAATCGTGGGTACCGTGAGATTGCTGGGTAGGATGGTAGAAAGCAGATGATGAAAGTGATTTTCATCGGGGGATAGCGGTGAAGTCCCTCTAGCTATTCTAGTTATAATTAAGCGACAACAATCGACGATTGGTATTAGGGTCCAAATAATAATTATATCAAATTTAAAACTTGGTACTTCCATGTAGCTGTGTATCATTATAACTGCAAACATTGCGGATAGAGCGTAGGCACCCGAGTCTCCTAAAAATACCTTGCCACGAATATTAAAATAGAATGCTACGCTTAAGACACAAGCACTCGTTATAAGAAACCATTGGATATCTCCATTGCTTAATACGCACAGTAAAACGGACCAAATCAAAGCTTGTCCAATTGCCAAACCATTCATTCCGTCCGTCATATTAAATGAATATATGAATCCCAATACAGATAATAATGTTAAAGGCCAAGCCCAGCGACCTACACTAAGGGAATAGTTGTCTATTGAGAAATGCAAAATTCCAACAATAAGTTGTGGGTGATTTGAAAGGAAACCAATGCACAAAATAAATGTTAAAAATAACCTTACGGCAGGACTCACATCGTACTTATCGTCTAGAAATCCAATAATAAATGCGCCGGCGATTGCAATACAAATTGCTATAAAGATCTGTGACTGAGTACTATTGAGGCATAAATATATGCCAGTTCCTAGTAATGGTGCTACAATTGCCAGGCCACCGATGAGTGGTGTTGGAACTTTATGACGTTTTCGTTTGTTGTCAGGGAAATCTAACACATTGAGTGATTTACCCAAAGGCCAAGCAAACAGGCAAACTATACCAGTTAAAATTGAAGCTAAGGCAGGTGCTAGGTACATTAAGAGTTTATTTTACCTTTAAATATGTGTTGCCTTGAAGGTCGAATCCAATTTCCAAGTATACAGGTGGCGGCGTAGTTTCGTATATTAAATTAGTACCTTAATTTGTACCATATGCCCCCAACCCACTCTGTGATTGCAGCTTTACCTGCTTCTGCGGCATAGGAATTAGGCAGTAAATCTTTTCCAGAGAATTCAGAATGTCGTAATTTTATTGTTGGAGCGGGTATAACATCAAACCCGGCTCTCTCGAAGGCCGCCTTAGCTCGAGCCATATGAGCATAATGGGTAACTAGATATATTTGTGTTATGCCCTCATTATAAAGTATTTCCCAACTATTGCGGGCGCTCTCAAATGTGTTCTTTGATCTAGGTTCCAACCATTTTACTGGGACACCAAATTCATTTGTTAGGACTGCCTCCATAAGATGTGCTTCGCTACTGCCGGTATTCTTAGGGTCACCTCCAGTTACCAAAATAGGTTTTCCTGTATTACGATGTAAAAATGCACCATAACGTACTCTCTCAAGTGCTCGCCCGCGTATTGTATCTCCAAAATATTCCGTTGCGTTAAGATATTTTCCAGCACCAAGAACAACAATAGCCTTTCCCAAGGATTTTTGTGATACCGAGTATGTTATAGGCTCTCCGGAGTGAACTGCATCTGTAATAGCCTTATTAACTGCAGGGGTGTTGAACGCGTACAGGACTAACAACGCGATCGATATAATCCAAACGCCAAGCCTAAAACGCCAACGCAGTATTATCAATCCAATTAGGATCAATAATATACAATTGAAAGGAGGTAAAACAAAAATTTCAAACAGTAATTTCATAGCGCCGTATTATTCTGGAATTTTTCAACTAATTCTATGATAGCGACTTTCTCATGAAATATTTTTGCATCAATAACTAACGTAAATTATTTGGTTGTGGCGGAAAAATTTTTTACAGCAGAAGACATTCCAGGAGGAAACTCTGCACTTGTTTTTATATTTTCCCAGTTGTCGTGAAACCATCGAACTGTTTTTTCAAGGCCATTATCAAAGTCAATTTTTGGTTCATAGTTCAATACGTTCCGAGCAACTTCTATACTGGCCTTTAGGCGTGACTTGGTATCCCACTTTCGACGTTTAGCGGTTATTATGCCAGCCTTGTTGTTTGTAAGATCATTAATTTGTTCTGCTAACCAATTAATATCTGTTTCAACACCTGAAGCAATATTCATCTCCAGTCCCACAGCATCCGAAACATAACCGGCACTTATTAGGGCATCTACAATATCTCGCACAAATGTAAAATCTCTGGTCATCGTGCCAGACCCGGTTATAGGTAACGGTTGTCCTTGCATAGCCCAATATATAAAGTTTGGAATTACGTTTCTGTATTGGCCAGGAACCTCTCCAGGGCCATATGAATTAAAAAAGCGTGTTTTTACTATTTCCAAACCGTAGTGGTGCCAATAAAAGTTACAGTATAATTCTCCCGTCATCTTTGATATCTGATAGGGGGTAGAAAGATGGAGAGAAACAAAATCTTCCTTTAATGGAAGCGGAGCTTCAGCGCCATATATCGCACAACCTGAGCCTGCATATACAACTCTTTCTACATTTGAAAGGACAGCATGTTCTAGAATTTTTATAGTTCCTAGACCACTAACTAAAATATCTGTTTCTGGATAATCGACAGAGTTTTGATTAGCAAAAAATGCGGCTAAGTGAAATACAACACGGGGGCGCATCCGAAATACCCTTTTCAATACTTCATCATTTCGGATATCACCTTTAACAAATAGAACATTGGACAAATTGGGAATATTCCATTCATAAGATGACGAGAGGTCATCTAAAACAATCACGGGGTTGGCACCAGCTTGCGATAATGCCTGTACCAAGTTACTTCCAATTGCTCCGGCGCCACCGGTCACCAGAATTGGGTGGTTTTTATAGTGGTCAAGGGGGCTTTTTGCCATCCTCTTACTTGAACTTTTTCATTTTAAAATGGCACTCTCTAGTTTGCGCAGGTCGATTTCTATACTGGTAACAATAGTATCAATACTGGACAATAAGAAGTATGGAATTATATTTCTTATTATTTAAACCTATGTTAATCATACAGTTACATTGATCATGGCATTTTATTATATGTTTGTTGTATGCATTGATTGCAATGACTTTAGTTGTTATTCGGCAAATATCTTGAGAAAAATGGTTAGCCGAGACTAATTTACCTATTTATTGTGTACAGCTAGTGCTTTGGTCAAGTAAAAGTAGTTGAAATGAATAACAATTAAAGGAATTTTTACTAATTCCTAGAATCAAGTGGAATTTATGAAACTTCTCTTCGTCGTTCCTCCGCAAATAATCCGTAGTTTGGATGGAATTGATTGTGCGCCCACTATATCTATTCCGCTCGGCCCACTCTACATGGCATCATATTTAAGAAAAATGAAGTGGGAAGGGGAGTTTAGAGTTTTTGACGCACGGTTAGGTGCGGAATTTAATTCTTATGAGGATGGGACAAAAACTTTTGGTGATTCTTGGAGTAAAGTAAAGTCAGAAATTGCGAAGTATGCTCCGCAAGTGGTGGCTATATCTAACATGTTTTCTTGGCAGATCCATGGAGCTTTGGAAACAGCAAGGTTGGTTAAGAAATATTTTCCTGAAATGCTAACGGTTTTGGGAGGGCCCCATGCTTCTTCATTTCCGCTAAAGATGATTGAAGAGGAAGCGTTAGATTATGTGGTTATGGGGGAAGGCGAGCAGCGCTTACATAAGTTACTTTTGTCTCTAGATAGTGAAGAAAAGGTTTCAGCACAGGGAATTTTAGGTAGTTCTGAAGACGCTGATTTATTGCGCCCAAATAAGAAGGCACCGATTTCATTTATTCCAAATTTAGATGATGTGCCTATCCCAGCCTATGATTTAGTGGATATGGATCGTTATTTTTATTTGCAATCTCATGGGTACGCGCCACGCGTACGGGAGTATGGCAAGCGAGCGGTTACTATCCTTACAAGTCGTGGTTGTCCGCATCAATGTGTATTTTGCTCAATACAGGCAACAATGGGGTATAAGTTTAGGCATCACTCACCTGAATATATCAAAGCTCACATTCAACATTTAATTGACAATTATAACATAGATTATATTCACTTCGAGGATGACAATTTTACACATGATATTTCCCGTTACGAGCAGTTGTTGGATGCGCTACTTGAGATGGATAAAATCATACCTTGGGATACGCCGAACGGTGTGCGAGCAGATTCCTGGACTCTTGAAAGAATTAAGCGTACAAAAAAGTCTGGCTGTCAGCATCTTTGCATCGCGATAGAATCTTCTGTTCAGAGGGTTATTGACGAGGTGGTGAAGAAGAAACTTGATTTAAGCAGAGTGGAACCAGTAATGCAGGCTTGTAAACAGGTTGGTTTGCCCTTATCTGCCTTTTTTGTTTTGGGTTTACCGGGTGAAACGGCCTCTGAAATTAAGAGTAACGTTGATTATGCAATAGACAAGTACAAGCGTTATAACGTCTATCCAACATTCTCGATGGCAAACCCCCTACCTGGGACAGAATTGTACGATACAGTTGTTGATCATAATCTTCTGCATGGCAATACTCTCCAAGCCCCTCCACGGGCTAATACTATCAAAACAGATGAATTTGATCCTGATTATATTCAGGCGATTTATAATTACGCTAATCGAAAGAAAACCGCGATTACGCTAAAGCGTATGGCCACAAGTCCAACAATGTTTAGGCATTTTTTAGGATTAGGACTAAGAAATAAATGGTTTTTGAAGAAGATCATAGTGTCCGCGCTAAGAGGAGTGGAAAATCAGGTATTTTTCAAACAATATGGAGAATTTAGCAAGAGGCTCTAAAATCTATATAGTAACTATTCCGCAGTTGAACGAGTTATTGATATTATTACATTTGCATTACCTGAATATCCTCAATTTAATAAGTCTAAGAAAACACCTAGTCGTCGCAAACGGATAGCAATAACATAGTTCTAAGATAGCTGATAGAACTATCACTTTGTTAGTTGATCTTGAAATATGCCTGATTAAGTTAACCAGACTTATTTGAAGGTCTTTTTGAAATGTTGAACTCATTCTAAGCGCGCCAAGAAAGTCATGTTTTATGCTTTTGCAGACAAACTTATTCTTTTCATATGAAAGACATAGAGAAAGGTAGCGGGTGGCAAATTGTGATTTACCCCCGGGGAAACTTGTATTTAAAAGATGAGCTCTTTTGTTAGGATCCTGTAAAATCGACGGATCTTTTAATGAACTATTATACAACCCTATGCCGGCTATGCTAGCCGTTGAAATAATTTCAGTATCTTTTCCACCTATTAAAATACTATTCGTTAGTATGTTTTTTATCGGCATACGTTCAAAAACGTGAGTTAAATAACCACGCAAACTATCAACTAAGATAAAATTCGTGTTATTTTTCTCAATAGCGTCACGTACTAACTCAGCTTCCGTTGAGTCTTCTATACGGTGCTCATAAGATATGTCTTGAATCAGGCTGAACAGGCGTACATTCGGTAAAAGATAACTAAGATACCATTTAGCAAACCAGTCTTCATGACATGAGTCAATTAGTATGAGATCGGGTTTTCCATAAGTATCAAGACGGCAAGTTTCCGTCGCATTTCCAAGCACGAGAGTATAAAACTTATCCACAAGACTTGGATCAACTTGATTCTCTTTGATGACATCAATGGTTGGTTTTAAGGTATAATTACGTTTTTCTTCTTCCAACTCAAATCCTATCACTTTACCATGATCATTCTTTTTTACTGCCTGGAGAATATAGTTTGTAGACATACCAGTATCTGGAGAAATTTCAAATATCAGATTTGGGCGATATTTTCGAATTAATGAATATAAAACAATTCCTTCAAGATCAGTAAAAGCCCCTCGGCCGTTGACTTGATTGTCACGTTGACATCGGGTTGATAGTTCGTATCCGAAATCATTCACTTCATGAATGAATTCATCGACAACTTTAGCTAAAGTTTCTTTATCAATTTTCATATTTTCTTTCTAACTTCAGCTAAAACAGCACAGATCAGACCTACTAAACGGTAAAGAAGGAAAGCGAAAACTCGCCCCCATACTTCCAAGAAGTACAGCAACCCGCAGGTAGAAAACCACAGTCAGATATCCCCTAGAAAAACACTAACACTAAATAGAAGAAAAAAGAAAATACAATATTTTCATTAGGATATGGAATTGTATTTAAGAATTTTGAAATATTTCCATCTCAAATCCAATGAACCATGATTGGTTACAATTGATTGGTATGACGTTTTAGGTCTGACGTTAATTTAAGCATTACTGAACGTTTTTCGAAGTTTGCACTAACATAGTTCGTGCCATTTCTTCCCCAATTTAGGAGTTTATCGCGACTATTAAGCAATCTTTCAATTGCGTCTTTTATTTCTTCCGGATTATCTGAGGGAACTGCAATACCGCATTTAGCATTCTGGACAATAGAGTTGCCGTCACTTTCTCTATGGAGAACTGCTAAAACGGGTATGCCAGCTGCCATATAGGTAAGTAATTTACCCGGTACTACTGGAGTATGGTTTTTTGGGCTAAGACAGACTAAACCTACGTCGAAATTCTTGAGCAACTCAGGATATTCATCTCTATCAACAAATTGTTGAAAATGAACATTGGACAGACCTTGATCATGAGAAATACGCTTTAAATTATTTAACTCTCCCCCGTCTCCTACAAATAAAAATACCAAATCTTTGATATGTTGAAGTTCCTTGGCTGCATCTAAAATTAAATTCAATTGTTGTGACGGCCCCATAACTCCTGCAAAGCCAATTATAAACTTATTTTTAAGACCATATTTTATTCGGTAGTTGTTACTATGCGGTATGTTATAAATTTCAGTGTCTACCCAATTATGCAATACGTTGCATTTCGCACTAATTTTGGGGTGAGATTTTTTTATGTAATTCTGATTATTTTCAGAATGTAGCAATATCTGGTCCGCATGTTTATATGCAGTTCGCTCGATTGTCCGAAATATAGAGATTAAAATACTATTTCGTAATATACCAAGATCAATTGCGTTTTGGGGAAATAGATCCTGAACATTTAATATAAAATGGGCACCTTTTTTGCGCAAAGATGCGCCCACTCGGTAGAGAGGTAAAGGTGGGCTGTAAACTATAGCTGCGTGGAAAATTTCTGTGGAATGTTTTTTTAGGCAGGCAAGAAATTGCCAGGGCATGATTAGTTGTGAAATACCCCGGGTTATAAAACTGACTTTATGATGTGGTAGTGTTTTGACGCGAATTACTCGTATTCCGTCTTCAAAGGTCAATTCTTTAAACGAACTTTTTTGCATGCTTTTGTTTAGATTATATCGAGGCCAGGAAGTTAGAACAGTAATGTTGTGGTTTAAAGAATTTAATTCATGAGCCATTTCATACATTAAATGGGAAGAGGATCGTATTTCTGGAGGATACGCATCAGTGACTAAAATTATATTCATATTTGGTCATCATTGGTCTTAAAAGTGCTAATGGCAACTGGTAGCCCAGTTGCCAATGACTGTTCAATAGCAAATATAGTTTTCATGGTTATTAAAATTTCGTGTCTAGATGTTTTTGGCTCTATTTTCCCAGCAATTACTTTTGAAAAATGTGATATTTCCTGTGCATACCCCATTTCTCGGTTATTAGTATTAAATCGTTTTATACCTCGCTTGGTGTGAATACGAGTTTTCTTGTAATCTAAACATATTGCAGTATTTTCTTGCCAGAATACCTCAAGGCTTTCACGCCCAAGTGACCGGTTGCCATTGGCTGCGTAAGTCAATTGACCCACGGAACCGTCAGAAAACTTAAAAACGGCAACTATATTATCATTGTTAATTGTGCTTCTATTATTTCCTTGAACTCGTTCGGCCATTACTCTTATGGGGTCGGCACCAGTCAAGTATTGCATAATATCTACAAAGTGACTCATTTCCCCAATTATCCTGCTACGACCCTCTTCTGTTGAATGCACCCAATGATCGGAGCTTACGAATCCGGCATTCACTCGATAACTAACCACCAAAGGTTCGTTACGATTTTTCAATGCAAGCCGTATTTTTTCAGTATGTGGCGAATGTCTTCGATTGTGCCCCACCATGAGTAATAAATGTTTTGTTCCAGTATCTGATAGTACTGATTCAATACGTGAATATTCTTCCCAATTTGTACATAGTGGCTTTTCAACTAGCACGTGTTTTTCGCATTCAAGTGAACGCATTGTTAGCTCAGCATGAACACTATGAGGTGCTATGATAATTACACCATTAATATCCTTATCTTGAAGTAGAAATTCACTATCTGTGGTGGAGGTACTAAAACCAAATTTTTCTGCGCTTTTTTGTGAAGAAATTCCACTTAGTGTTGCAATGGTTTTTTTCTTTATGTTGGATATTCGTCTAAGAACGGGTAGTAGAGATGACTGACCAAATAACCCTGCACCTATCACGCCAAGAGTCAGAGTTGTAGGTTTAACCCTTTTTTGCTCCATCTTGAGGGGAATTGTCCGATTGACCTCGACTTCCTTCTGGTATTCAAATGCTATTGCTATAGCATTCGATAATGAGCCATTTGATAATTTGTCATAAACCTCATTTGCCTGATTAAGTGGGAACCGATGAGTGATTAGGGGGGTAATGTCTACCAGACCTCTTGATAGGAGTCGTAAGTATTCTTTAAGGTTTCGATTTTCTGTCCAACGTACGAGATCGGTGGGGTAATCTACTCCATTCTCCTCATATTCTGGAACTAAAGATCCTGGGCCACCTGCCTTTGAAATAATTAACTCTATTTCTTATTCCCATAACGATTGGCGATCTGCTTGAATTGGAATAGCACCTACGATTACTATACGCCCACCGATACGAGTAACATTAATGGCATTTTCTAAGGGATCTACAGTTTTACTAGTAGCAGTAATAATTACACTGTCAGCACCAGTTCCGTCTGAACAACCTAAGATAGTACTGTTTAGTTGATTAGAATTATCAGTAGCAAATTCAGCTCCATGCAGAGTGGCTAAATCGCATTTTGATTGATCAGGATCCATACCAATTACTACGAACCCGTATGCGCGAAGAATCTGTACCGTGATAAGCCCTAACAACCCAAGTCCGATAACAGCAACAGTAGAACCGTAACTAAGTTTTGCTGAACGAATTCCATGCAATGCAATAATTGCAATTTGTCCAAAGGCGGCATGTTCTATTAGCACGTTTGCAGGAACAATTGCTGCAAGATTTTCTGGGACAGAAATGAATTCAGCATGGTTTGCTGCATTTGACCCAATACAAGCCACACGGTCACCTGGGGAAAATTTTGTTACTTCAAGACCACATTGGGTTACAATTCCAGCACAACTATAACCTAAGCGTGTGGGAGTTTCTAACCGACCCTTCGCTTCTTGAATAGTTGCAGTTATTCCTTCTGTTCGTGCTTTTTCAATAGCCCTTTTCACTAAATCTGGTCTAGCCCGAGCTTTTCCAATGAGCGACTTTTTGCCTAATTCAACGATCGAACGTTCCGTACCTATACTTATTATTGAAGAGTTATTTCTTACAAGAATGTTACCAGGTCGACACGCGGGGGACGGCACCTCTGCGATAGAGACTTTACCCGTTCGAGCATTTTGTATAACCTGCTTCACGTTCTTATTTACCCACTAATTACTCATTTGTTTTTCGCATTAATATTCTGTGCGTGAATTTGTGAAGCAAAATTTTGTTCCATCGAATTTTTAAGTTCGTCAATACGAAGTACTATTTTTGTACTGGATATGATGTCGTAAAAAGTTATAGGAGGTTCAATACCCTCAGAAACACATTTCAAAAATGTATGTATGCATTGAGTATTGCCTTTATCTTGCTTCTTTAATTTTGTTGGATGAAAATTTGCAAGTCCATGGCCTTGAATATTTTTAAAATCGTTAATTAATAACGATGTGTTTCCTGAATGAAGTTCTATGCGTTCCTTAGGAACCTTTTCGTGCCCATTTGTAATGTAGTTAATTATAGCTATTGATCCATCAGAAAATTGTATAGTTGCCGATATACCATCATCGCTTTCGTGGGGGTTATTTACTACTGGGGCAGCATGCAGTGAAACAACCTCACTTCCAATTAGAAAACACGCAAGATCAACGAAATGGCAGACTTCTCCGATAATACGGCCACCACCAATGTGTG
Organism: uncultured Rhizobiaceae bacterium; assembly: GCA_964427515.1. Lineage (GTDB taxonomy): Bacteria > Pseudomonadota > Alphaproteobacteria > UBA828 > UBA828 > CAYRUX01. Next base: position 10,039 of record CAYRUX010000255.1, on the reverse strand, counting down.
GAGATAATACCCAGTGATTATTTGGTACTTTGCCCGCATTTATTGTGTAAAAAAGAGATTTTGGTTCCGCTTTAGATTGAAAAACATATTTCGCGTCGACTATGTGCGGCGCAAATCGTCGGTTGTATCCCACCATAAGAATCGCTGGGTCTGCTTTATTAGAAGTATAGGCATTCTCTATGTCGATGATTTGATTTTGAGAGATTGCTATTGGTTTTTCAACAAAGACGTTTTTTCCAGCTGATAGAGCTTTGCAGGTTAGGTCGGCATGGCGGTCGTGACGAGTAGCTATCACAACACAATTAATTTCCTCATTAGCTAATGCTTCATCAATGTCAGTTGAAAGATTCTCAAACTTATATCTAGCAGCAAGCTTTGATGCTTCGGGTCTGCCATTTGAGATAAGTGTGTGCAGGCGAGCACCATACTGCTCAATTGCTGGCAAAAGTGAATATTTGGCGTAGTTTCCTGCACCTATTAGTGCGAGTGAAGGACTTGCTTCACTGTACGTCTTGCTAACATTGGATAGTGTAATAGTCTTATTCTGAAACAAATTACGTTTATCATCTTGAAACTTATAATCTAGAATTATACCGAGTGATGGAGAATTACTAAGTAGAAGATCATAAGCCTCCGTAGCATTATCAAATGGGTATCGGTGGGAAATTAGTTCTTCTGTTTCCAGTCCGCCATTAGACATAAGTTGTAATACGGCAGTAAAGTTCCTCTGCTCAGTCCATCGAACGTAGCCTGTTGGGTAATCATTGCCGGTCTCTTCATAAATAGGGTCGTATCGACCTGGCCCATATGAGCAAGATACTTTGAAACTAAGCTCCTTTTCGTAGAAATCACTACGATGAAGATTCAGACCGGTGGTGCCGATTAATGTAATCCGGCCACGTTTTCTACACATTTGAGCGGCATTATGTACTGGTTCATTACTTGTGGTGGCAGCTGTAATTAAAACTCCATCCACTCCCATGCCAGAAGAAAAGTTTTTGGCGGTATTCATAATTAGTTCAGAATCTGTAGAGGTTAATGTTTCTGCACCAAATTGCCGTGCTATGTCAGTACGCTTGGAGTCAGGATCAATTGCTAACACTAGACAACCATGAGCGCGAAGGATTTGAGCAGTTAGTAACCCTACAACTCCTAAACCAATAACAACAAAACGCTCACCAAGTGTTGGCTCAGATATACGGATACCTTGAAGAGCAATTGAACCTAAAATTGTGAAAACGGCTTTATTATCATCAACGTTGTCTGGAACCTTTGCACAAAGATTTTTGGGTACCAATACGATTTCTGCGTGGTGGCCATTACAGACTACCCGCATGTTAGGCCGAAACTTTTCTACGCCTTCGCCAACTTCTATAACTGTTCCCATATTACAGTAACCTAGCGGGTAAAATCGTTCTAACCTGTCTTTAATTGACTTTACTGTTTGATTTACGCCTTGTGCTTGTATTTGAGTAAGTAGTGATTTTATTTGATCTGGTCTCTGTCTGGCTTTATTGATTAGATTTGCAGTAGCAAATTCTGTCATAGTCCTTTCTGTCCCAGAGGATAGAAGAGACCGATGGGTCTTTACTAAAATATGACCCGGTTTTAGAGGTGGACAAGGAACATCCACTAACTCTATGGCGCCAGTTCGAAAATTTTGAATTAATTGTTTCATTTATATCTAAACCAACATAGCACTAGATCCATTGTCTCCCGCAATAAGTTTATATGAATCCCTAGGTCAAGAACGCAAAATTGTCCACAATTATAACGAAACGTCACGTCTAAATCTTCGTTTCCACTAACTGCGTTGAAGTTTTAGAAGGTTATTATAGACATCTTTATGTGCCTCAGCAGCGCCGATAACAGTAAATTTATGAGCTATAGACCCTCCACTTTGACTACGTATAGATGTTCTGAAAGCTTCGTCTGAAATCATTTTATTTAACGCATTTGATAATTCTAGGGTGTTATTTGGTGGTACGATGAGCCCATTGTGGTTATCTATAATTAACTCTGATACAAAGCCTACGTCAGTTGCAATAATTGGTTTTCCGTTGGCCATTGCTTCAAGTAAAACCATTGGACCACTTTCGGACTGGGATGGCAGAACGAATAAGTCACACATGGATAAGACCGATGGAACATCCTCCACAGCGCCTAAAAAATTAAATCGATCTGTCATTTCAAGCTGTTTAATTCTAGATTGCAAAGACATAAAATAATCTTCGGCAGTGTTTAGTCGCGCGCCAACAATAATCATACGCCAAGGCAATAAATGATCTTTTAAATTAGCTAATGCTTCAATTAAATTATGGTAACCTTTTAAGGGATTTATGTTTCCTACTGATACTATTAGTAACTCTTTATTTCGACGTTTTAATTCAGGCCACTTATTTTTGCTAACCAAACTATTAGAGGAAGGTTTAAATTTGTCTAGATCTACGGGAGGATATAGTAGTGCAGAGTTATTTTCGCTAAATTCTTTCTGATAATGTTTTACTCGACGACACGAATATGCTCGAATGTTAGCACATCTTCCAATGGTAGTCGTGATCAGAATGCACAATAGTCTTGGCATAGCCATGTCGTTAAAGTGCCAAACCACAGGACGGCCGCACAACCGGGCGGCTATGACAGCATGCAGAGCGAACATCGAGTTCGCATGTACAATATCGACATTGTGTAATTTGAATAGCTTGATTAAGAGAGCAATCTCATAAGGCAGTAGGAATAAGTATTTAATTAAACTAAAATATTTTTGTTTTCGGCGTATTCGGGAGAGAGGCACCCTTTGGAAGGGTAATTCATTTTCTTTAAGATATTTTGGCAATTCTTCGCCCATGGACGGAAAAACCACCAAAGTTTTCCATCCTAATGTTTTTAATACCTTAGCAACCTGTACCACCCGACGTTGAGGTCCACCTATCCGACCATCAACTAAGACACTAGCAACAAGGCGTTCCCTCGATTCCATCATATTCAATAATATTCAGAAATTAATATTAATCATCTCTCCAGCTCGTCCTTGGCATAACTCGGGAGGGATCAATTAGATCCTTGTATGAGGCAATTTGTTGGATCATCTCCGCTAAAACGTCATCAGTCATATAATGGGGTTGTAACCCAAGGTCTAGAAGACCAGAGTGCTTTACGTTAAAATAATGATCTTCAGACTCTTTTCGAGGGTTTAAAATATTTTTAATTTTGACGTTAAATCCCATCTTGTTACCGATGTTATAAACTTTTTCGGCTAATTCATTTACTGAAAACACCTCTGTAAATTGATTTAGAATACGAAGTTCCCCTGATTTTGGTGGCGATAACATGGAAAGTTCTACACATTGTAGGGTATCCAGAATATTAAGAAACCCCTTCCGTTGGCCGCCAGTTCCATAAACGGTTAAAGGAATTCCTGCTACAGCCTGAACCATAAAGCGGTTAAGTACTGTTCCAAATATATCATCATAATGAAAGTTAGGTATTAATCGTTCATCATTAACTGATTCATTTGTTGAGAGGCCATAAACAGGGCCTTGCATCAAGTCGGTAACCCTAATGCCATAAATGCGTGCGTAAAAATATAGTAGATCAGTATCCATGACTTTTGTGGTGTGGTAGAGACTACCGGGTGTTCGTGGGTATAAAAACTTGTGTGAGCGACCATTATGCTCGACATTAAGCCAACCCTCCTCAATATCTATATTTGGAGTGCCATATTCGCCCATTGTTCCTAATTTAATTATATGGCAGTCAGAGCAATGTTCTTTGACCGACCAAATAACGTTGAAAGTAGAAGTTAGGTTGTTATTAAGTGTTTGTGCAGCTTCCTTGTAGCCAAGCATTGAATAGGGTGCAGACGGTTGTTCCGCATAATGTATGATTGCGTCTGGTTGGAATTCCATTACTATTTTCGATAGTGTTGGATAATCCGTACAATCCCCGATTTCAGCGCGAATTAAATTTTCTACTGAGGCGTTCCATATTTGCACTCGCTGGTGTAGATTAGGATTAGGCATCAGTGCTTCTGCATTGAGCTCTCTAGCGGCATTTCTCCGAAAATAATTATCAAATACTACTACAGTGTGGCCTTTAGCAGAAAGTGCCATTGCAGTTGGCCACCCAAGGTAACCATCACCACCTAAAATTAATACTCTCAATGTTCGGCAAGCCTCCGAATTAGGCGCTAAAAAGTCGGCCATACTTATTTGTTAATATAATCAAGCTGATTTGGCAGAGTCTGTGCTCAATATGATGAAACATTATCTTCCGGTTGCTTGACTTGATAGCTATAGTTTATTGCAGATGATTGTTTACCGGTAAGTTTTTCACTGTCAAGATAACTCTTCGCAAATAAGGGCTGGCAATACTGAGGTCGTAAGGGTAAATGAGAATTATAAGCAAAAAATGCTGTTAATCTATCGGTGTTTGTTGGGACACAGCCGTGGTGCCAAACGTTCACCGTATCAGTGAAAATGACCGTGCCTGTTGGGCCAAGGCAAGTAACATATTTATCTCTAGGAACGATTTTATTCATTATATGTTCTGGTACACGGCCGTTTACTAATTTTATACGCTTGTTAGGTGCGTGGGTCTTAGGTAAAAAACGGAAAGCACCACCGTTTTCATCTACATCATTCAAATAAACAATAATTTTTAAAATACGCGTGTCTTCTGCGTCTCGATGCCATTGACGTGTTTCTATATACTTTCCATCTGCAAAATCCCTTCGCAATATAAGTCCTCTATATGCTGCAGGAAGTCCAATATAATTTTGCGCAATTGCAAGTAATCGTTCTTCGAGACCCCACTTTATCAAGTGTGGGGCAGAGGCAAGCTGTTCTAATGAGGCAGAAAGTACATACTCTTTATTGCGCTCTGCACTACTTTTCGGGTTTGCAGCCATATTTCTGGCGGTGTTTATATCAAAAGTTGATGTGATGCTTTCCGCATACAGTTTTTCCAAAGAAGTAATTACTCCGCCGTCTCGGTTTAGCCCGTTTACAATACTATTCTCGAAGGGATGTAATAGGGGTAAACCGTTTTTATGTTGATTACGAGTGTGAAATTGTTTTATCCGGGTTCTATTCGTCAAATATCTTGTATTTATTGAGTTATAAAATTTTCTGATAGTACGCAAAATTATGACCCCTTCTCGTTAAGTTTCATAATTAGAACTCAAATCAAGTAGACTAGCTTTTCCAGTATATTCAGCTACGAGCATTACATGCAAAACTACCACATGACGTAAATGCGTCGAATTTTCATTCAGGTTAACGCGATTCACCAGAATAAAAATTGACGATTATTAGATCGTCATAAGTAATATTAACACAACACGACCGGCAAGTAGTGCTGTGTTTTCACATTGATATTATAATTATTATATTCACAATACACTCGGTCTAATTTTGATTGTCCCATAGTACTACAGGATAATCTAGCCACCATGACGCACGCACATACCATGCTCCTACAATTTCCTTTGGACCCAAATTCTTTAGAGTAGGGTATAGCCCTGACCCACCCATCTCTAGAAATGCATTTCCAGCATGAATCTCGTGTACTTTATAATCCACGGTTGGAATATCAATTAGTTGCTTAATAGGTTTCTTATCTTTTTCTGGAGCAGGAAATTTTCTAATTTGTAAAAACTTTCCATCCAAAAGTTGGCCAAACTTGTTTTCTAATGGCTCAGAGCGCCCCATTCTTGCAACGCTAGTTGAATTGAAACTAATATTCATTAGTCTTTCGCCATGCCTTTCGCAGGCGCCTGTTATCTGGCTACCATTAAACGCTAATCTTGCATCGTCACACATATTGGCTGGCCAACCGTATATTTCTCGTTCAAACAGCAGAGCAATATCATGGGCTACCCAAATGAAATTTACATACCAGCCTACGATTCCTTCATAGCGAACTTTAATGGCAGTAAGGCATTCCCGATAAAGATCTAGAGTGTGACTTGGCTGACACATATCGCCAACCCAAGCGAGCATTGTACCATCTCCAAAGGGCTCAAGAGGTTCTGGAACCTCCCAGGCAACGGCGTTCGGGTCACCTTGGTATAGAACCAAGAGAATTTGGCTGCGCTCGGTAGATTCGAATGGTGGTGGAGTAAAGGTAGGGGCCGAAAGTGGCATGGCATAGCCTTCTTCATGTTCCTTCATATTTCCATTGCTCCCTCTTTTCGTGAAAACTAAGTTATTGACCGTAAATACGAGACCATAATATGTAGAATACGACAAACATATTTTAAATTATATGTCGGGAGAAACAATTAATATGAGTCGATCATCCGTAGATTTTTTACCCTATCCACTTCCGCCTTGGGAACATGATTTTTGTACTTTGGCGGTGCATTGTGAGATAAAAAAAGACAGCCTTGTTCCATTTATTCCCTTCCCCTTTGAATTAGTATCAAACTATATTCAGGTAGCGGTTATGAAATTTAACTGTCAGGTGCCTGAGCGCCTTTATTATGATGCAGCTGTAATAGCTAAAGTACGTTATGGGTCTATTACAGGAGGATTTTGGCCATTTGCGTATAATAGTACAGATCAGGCTATGTCCGGAACAAGGGAAATTTGGGGTTACAATATGAAACTTGCCGATATGAATATTGATGAGCAAGAAAACCACGTAATTGGTGTTACTAATCGTTTAGGTAAGAAGATTATTGATATTTCGATGGTGATTACTGGCGAAGAATTCGAAAAAGTCGATATGTTCCCTCGCCTGTTCATAAAACGGATTCCAGATTCGCAGGCAGAGGAAGGGGTTAGGCAGACGATTGTCAAGATGGATACTCGCCCCGAGGTGCAAAGTTATTCGGTAGGACAAGGTAAGGTAGAGTTAGGTGCGTCAACCGATGATCCTCTTCATGAACTTAATATTATAAATGTATTCGGTGCTACTTTAACAAAAGGGCATCAAGTTTTACCGTGGGGAGAAGAGTTAAAATAGAAAACATGTTGAACCTCTGAGTTTGTAATATAAAGGAACACGGGAGAATTAAGGTGGAATCTTTGTAAAGCTTTTATGGATATGTAAAGCTCTAGAATACATCTCAGATCATGGGCTGGGTTATATGACGAAGTTATAGATCAAGTAATTCAAGCAGAAATTATAAGGGATCTAGGCCAAGTTTTTGATAGAATTAAAATTGTGCAAGAAAAAGCAAGCATCAATTATATTATATGTTGGATGTTTGTTCCAGAAATCAGGCAAATTGACGTGATGGAAAGCATAAGTCTAAGATCTTAGTGTCAATTGGAATTGAGTGAACAAAAAGTTCTATTTCGTGCGAAGGGCTTTGCTTCTATCTAAATCGACTGCTCCATCCTTTGATATTATGACACCATAGTGCATTTTAGCCGATTCTATGCTTACGAGTCCATTTTGAACGTCAGAAAGAACTCGAGACGGATCTCGTAAGAATGGATCACCGAATCCAGCGCCACCTGGCAGAGTTAATTGTAGCCGATCCTTATGAGGTATATTCTGTCTACCTTTAGGCTTTATGTGTTTTCCTGATGCTAATCCAACGCGACCGTTGCCACCTTTGCCACCACCGTTTCGACCGCGCGCTGGATTTTTAATCCTTTCGAAAGCAGCTAGAACACTAAAAGGAGTTCCGTCTATTCCTCCGATTTCTATATGTTGGCCAAGGCCACCTCTTTGCAAACCAGGGCCACCAGTGTCTTCAGCCATCTCTTTTTGCCATACGATAATAGGAGCTACTGTTTCTGTCGCTTCAACTGGCATAGTGCGTACACCGCTTGGAAACGCTGTAGTTGAAAGTCCATCCTTTTGTGGTCTTGCTCCCGCACCCCCACTATTAAATAACGCAATTTCGAACGGCTGTATTTTGCTATCTGAATTATATCGGAGATCCTCGTTAGTTTTCTCTTCTCCACCCCGCAACTGCACGATCCAGAGTGAAGAAGCACCTTCTGCTGGAACTTGTCCGGGTATAGCCTTGTGCAGACATCCAAAGACAGTATCCGGCAGCATATGGCCAATAACATGACGTGTTGCTACTGGACAGGGTCTTGGGGCATTTAATATTGAGCCTTCGGGCGCAGATACGGTTATAGCTGAGAGAGAGCCGGCATTATTTGGAACATCTTTTGCAACAGCACACTTAACACCAAAGGTCGTGTATGCGATCGTATAGTTTAGAACCACGTTAATTCCAAATTGACTGATTGGTGAACTGTCTGAAAAATCTACATGTACACCCTCATTCCCGATAGTCATAGTTGCATTTAAGGTTATAGGTTCATCATAACCATCCATTGTGAGACTATTTTGATAAATGCCGTAGGGTAACTTTTGAATACAGGCCAATGTTGCTTGACGAGAGCGTTTGAGAATTGTTTTAGATAGATCATCTAAATTAGTAAGTTTGAATTCTTCCATCATTGCTAATAAACGCCGAGCACCTTCTTGGTTACACGCAATTAATGATAGAATATCTCCTTCTACTTGTAGCGGTTCTCGAACATTCCAACGAATCATTTCCAGTAGGTCTTGGTTTATTGTTCCCCCGCGCACTAAAGGCATAATCGGTATATACAAACCCTCTTCAAATACAGCCCGTCCATCGGGGCCAAATCCACGACCCCCTATGTCGACAACATGGGCTGTACTGGCAAAAGATCCTACAGGAGTCCCATTTTGAAATACTGGGGTAACTACAGTGAGATCATGCAGATGTCCACATGTTAACCAAGGATCATTAGTTATAAAAACATCGCCTTGCTGCATGGTGTCTATAGGGTATTTTTCAAGAAAATGCTTTACGCCAATAGCCATGGAGTTGACATGGCCTGGTGTACCAGTAATAGCTTGGGCCAGCATATTACCATCTGTATCAAACACACCTGCCGAAAGGTCACCAGCTTCTCTTACAGTCGTACTAAAAGCAGTGCGTAGTAGGGTTTGCGCTTGTTCTTCAACCACAGAGATCAATCGATTCCACATAATTTGGCCTTGTATTTGTCCGAGCGAATTATCGGTTTTATTCATTATTTATTTTTCCCATTGTGTTCTAGTATTATGTAGCCAAGAGAATTTATGTTTGCATCGAAACTGGGGCTAACCACGGTAGAAGTATCTTCCTCTACAATTATTGCTGGGCCAAAAATTTTATTTCCTGGAATTAATGTTTCGCGTTGATAAGCTGGGGCGTCAAATGTCTTACCGGTTCCAGAGTCTAAAATTTTTCGTACCATGTATGGTTTAGGTAATGGTGTTTGGTCGATTTTTTCAAGTGATGAACTAAATGTATTTTTGACACTCACTTCAATTGCCCAACTTACTAATTCGAGGTCTAAATCAGGTATAATACGACCATAGGTATTTTTATAAGCCACTTCAAATTCATGACGGATGAATTCTATATCATTTTGGTTCCATTTGCGAGCAGGCAAACTTATGGCAACTTCGTGACCTTGACCTAGGTAACGCATATAGGCCATCCGTTTTTCAATCGTATCTTCCCCGGGAGCTCCGCGTGCCACCACTTCGAGTGCTTCTGTTTGCATTTTAGCAAGTATCATATTTGTGGACTGAGCATCAAAGTCGCTGAGTTTCTGATATGCACTTCGAATTACCTGGTATGCTACGGGCGCACGAAGAAATCCCACAGCTGAACCTACTGCAGCGCATTTCGGTATTATTATTCTTTTAATATCCAGTTTTTCTGCTAAACGTGCTGCATGTAGCGGTGCTGCCCCCCCAAATGCAATCATGGTACGGTCATCAAGAGTTGCCCCTATTTCGATGGCATGAACCCGTGCTGCGCTTGCCATGTTCTCATCGACCATCTCGCTTACACCAAGTGCGGAGAGATTAGCATCTATGGACAGGTGCATTCCGATATTTTGTTGAAGTGCAAGGCTTGCTTTTTCTACATATAACTCGAGCCGACCACCAGCAAAAGCAGATGGGTCAATGCGACCAAGGGTAACATCAGCGTCAGTGACACTAGCTGCTTCTCCTCCCCTATCATAGCAAGCCGGTCCAGGTT
>CAYRUX010000254.1:0-9466 GCA_964427515.1 uncultured Rhizobiaceae bacterium | reverse complement strand
CGTACCGGTCGCTCCACCCCCCCTTTCCCCTACCAGGCGGGTCCTGCCATAGCGCCCGCACTTTGAGGCCCCACTTTTAAAAGCCCGCCAGAATCACTCCAGGCGACAGAACCACCTCCTGCACCGACGCTTCGTACGTCTACCGAAGACAACCCAAGATTGTGTCCGTAAAATTGAGGCCCTATCCATGTTTCCCTGGTAAATTTAACTTCTCCACCCCGAATCAGACTAACATCAAAAGTAGTGCCACCAGTATCTACTACCAGAATATCTTGATTAAAATTTTCTGCTGTAGCGTACGCGAGACCGGCTTGAGGTGCCATGGCTGGACCGGATTTTACCATGTATATTGGTCTTTCAGCTATATCGTCAACATGCATTACACCGCCAGAAAGCGTACTTATAAGTAATTCACCACCAAAGCCTGAACTTACCAAGTCTGCTTGCAACTCAATTAAATGTTTTTGCAAATGAGGTTTTAATGACGCATCTATTGATGTAGAGGAAGTTCTTGGGTATTCCCGCAATATAGGATTAAGTTGGTGAGACAGCGTATAGGGAATACTAGGTAAATATTCGTTAATAAGTTTACCTATACTTAGCTCATGCACTGGGTTTTTTATAGACCATATAAGAGATACGGCTATCGCTTCAACTCCCAGCGTCTCTATACGCTCTAAAGCCTCTAATACTGAAGCTTTGTTCAAGTCTTTTTCAATTCCACCTTCCGAATTTATGCGCTCTGCAATTTCAAAAGTGCACCTACGTGGTATATACGGAACCAAAGGATCAATCTGCATTTCAAATGGATGTAACTTTCCACCCTGCCTATACACTAGAATATCCGGAAATCCCTCTGTCAAAAATACTGCAGTTTTTGCAGTATTCCCAGTGACTATAGCGTTTGTAGCCCAAGTAGTGCCGTAAATTAGTACGCTAGAATTCGAAACCAATTCTTCTAAAGAAATTGCAAGTTTCCGAGAAGCATCTATCAGTCCATTAATAACACCGACTGAACTACGTTCAGGAGTGCTTGGCGACTTTCCAACAGTAAGCATACCAGCATCATCCGCCACTACAACATCGGTAAATGTACCCCCTGTATCAACAGCAATCCTATATTTCATAATATATGTTTCTAGCTGTCTTCAGCTCATAATTTGATTTTTTTATTGATCATTAACACTATCTCAATTCATATTGCGCAATGTGGAGCCTAATGGCTACTCTTTAACCTAGATTGTTTAGAGTAATATTTTAGTCGAAAATTTGTTAAATTACAGTTTATGTCCATTTTATATATTATCTTATGATATTTCATTATCGTCTTGTTACACTAATTTTCGGAATATGTATTTCTTTCCTAGCAACAAAAGAAGTTTATTCGCTAGAAGATAATATTCGAATTGGTATTCTCACATCACCCCTAGACTCGTATTCAAAATATTCCCTCGAAGCAAAAAGAGGATCTGAGCTTGCAGTTGCGGAGTTTCAAGGAAAAATTGATGGAACTGAGGTAAAATTAATATTTGAATCAAAAAACGGGTTTCTAGATAACCTTGCAAACCGTCTTCAACGATTAGTTAAAACCCAGCAAGTAGCACTAATTGTTGGCCCTATGATTGGCAGTGACAGCCAAGCGCTTAAATCCTTTGCACATTCCAACCCCCAAATTACCTTTCTGAATGGTGCCTCTGCTTCTAGAAACTTAACTTCGACCGATCCTGCTGTTAATATTTTTCGTTTTAATAGTGATTCCTCACAATGGATGGCTGGATTGGGAGACTTTGCATATCACAATAAAGGGTACCGAAAAGTAGTAACTCTTTCGGAGGGTTATTCATTCGCGAACACACAAGTAATGGCATTTTTAAGTGAATTTTGCCAGCAAGGTGGAGCATTAACAAAACAAATTTGGATGCCGATCACAGACAAACCCTATAGTGCTATTTCTGAGGAATTGCTAGAAGTACAAGCGGACGCCATATTTATAGCACTAAGTGGCAACGATACCGCCCACCTCTTAAAGCATTATTGGGATAACGGTGGAAGAGCCCCAATTATTACTGGCACCACAACGTTAAGTCCGTCTCTTTTTAACGCAAAGTTGGAAAATAAAAATTTACTTTTAGGAACAATTTCAGCCATGCCAATGGTAGATAGCTCGAAGGTTAGAAGCTGGCAAAAATTTGTAAATGCCTACCAAGAACAATTTGGTGATACAACTACCATTCCCTCAATCTTTACTTTAAATTACTACATTAATACCAAAGCTATATTGTTAGCTCTAAAAGAGGCAGGTAATGAAGCTTATAGAGACGACCCTGAATCATTTAGGGAAGCACTTTCAGAACTAAAATTTGAGACACCCACTGGATACGTGTCGCTAAATGAAAACAGGCAGGCTATCGCCAATAACTTTGTAGTTGAAGTGACAAAAAACGATAACAACCCGCATCTTGGCATCGAAGTTGTGAAAGTTACCTCAAAAGTTGATCAAATCGAGTCCAAATTTAAATCCTGTATGCCATCCCCTTAGATTATAACTCCCCCGCTAGACCAACTTTTTGCAAAGTTTCTGAAGTTGGACGACCATTTTCTTCCCAACCCATTTCGTTATAATAATCCTGCACCATTCCTTTTAAGTGTGGCCTTATGCTTTGACCAGCAGCCTTACCTTCCGTAGGCGCTTCCAATAACCTTTCAGAAACATCGAATTCGTCTTCGGGTTTGAAGCCTCTTTGAATGGCAATAATGCGTTGCATATTAATTAACCTCTGGCCAATTTCCATAGCTTCATCACTATCAAAGTCAGACCATCCCGTAGCTAAAGAGACGGCCTTCGCTGCATTCGGCAAAACATCTTTTACGCCCCAACAAGCAAACCAACATACACCAAGAGAATCTTCCCAAAGTTTCTTAGCTTGCGTTTTAGCAACAGCCTCTGCTTTACCTTCTCTCACAAAAGGCTGAGCAATCTCAGTATACCCAACGTCAGGTTCTGATGTCCAAGCATCCACGCCTGGACCTTGCCAACATACACCTGCGCCCGCCACTACCTGGCCAAGCAAAACACTCCAGGCAGGTCGCCAATCGTGCAAATTAATTCCCCCACCTCTTATATGGAGCACACAAGCTTCAGCAGGCGGCCCAAGTAGGGAAGCCGCTTCCTTCAGCCCTTTTGTTAAAACTTTGCCACCAAAGCCTTCGCCTGAGCACATTTGATCAATGAGCGTCATTGCCGCATCAAAATTACCCCATGTTAACTCAAGGCCTCCGGTATCTTGAGGGGATAATAATTCCCTCTCATACAATTCGTAACACATTCCCATCAGAGAACCAGCCACCGATGAATCAATACCCATTCCATCAAAATAATCGGTCAACGCCAATGCTTCGTCTGGATCATCGATACCAATCATAGCAGCGGCACCTTCTATATTCTCTCCACCACCACACATACTTGCGGTGAATCCTGCAAACTTGCCACTGTTTACAGTACAATCATAAGCACATGCTATACTACAGTTATAAGATTCCTTAGGTGTAACAGTCCAATCCTCTGCAGCCCTATCAACAAACTTTTGTGCATAACCTTCACCCCACTTAGGATCACTTAGATTCTTACACCCAATCATGTGTTCTTGCCCTAGCGCTGAGTATAACTTCGTTATTCCACCTTCCTTAAGCAGAGATCCAACGCCAGGAGTACCCTCTCCTTCTTTGCGATCTGCGGTAATTGCGTCATCCCATCTTTTAGTTACCTCAACAAATTCGTTTGGATTCGCTAACGATGGAATACCCGTCCCGCGAACAGCTACGGCCTTTAAGTTTTTAGATCCCATGACTGCCCCAATACCACCCTTGTGCGCACCATGATTGCGATCATTTTTTACAGATGCTCCGTGCAGCATGGCCTCACCTGCCGGCCCAATGCAGGCAACACTTATCTTTTCTTCATCACCTAGTTCTCTCTTAATAAGGCGTTCAGTATCTCTTGTGTTCTGACCCCAGAGATGTGACGCATCTCTAATTTCCACTGAATTGTCATCCACCCATAAATAGACTGGCTTATCCGCCTTGCCAGTAAAAACAATACCATCATAACCAGCATGTTTTAAATACGCAGCCCAATGGCCGTGAGAATGAGCTGTAGCCACTGCATAAGGTGTATCGTAATTTAGCGACACTATGGCAAGGTTTGAAGAACTTGGAGCCGCGGTTCCCGCCAGAGGCCCATTCATCATCATGAAAGGAGCGTCAGGATCAGTAGCTTTCATACCTGCATGCGTTTCATCCATAATTATACGCATACCAAGACCAATCCCACCGAGATACTTTCTCAGTAGGGCCTCATCCGTTAAAGACTCATTCTCACAATTACCAGTGGTTAGGTTAACTCTAAGAAGTTTTCCAGCATATCCGCCTAACATAATCATTTCCCCAGCAAAGTTTTGGTTTCATAGCTTCGTATTAGAAAATAATAACAACGTTATACCATTTAGTCCCGCTAGATTAATACAAAACAATTAAGATAGCACTATCCTATAGGCCAGCATCCAGATAAATGGAAAAATAGAGTAATTATCATTCATATAAATAATGCTGCTACTTAAGCCCACTATGCCATTAATTACTGTGTGTTAGACTATAGATTAGTATTCCCTAACCATACCTAATTCATGAACGGTAATATAATTTAATCTCATTTCTTCAGAAATTGGAGCAAACCCCAGCAAACGTGGGTCTCTTTATAAGCGCTGCGTTCAAATGCATTTCTTTTTAATACCTCTCCACCTTCATTGCCTACATTACTCTTTCGACGCCTTCTCCAGAATTTTGTGCGGCGTTTAATGATTTGAGCCTATTACACCAACAACTTTAGTTTTTATAGATCGACCTGACATTAACTTTCTCTCTAACCACTTATTGAACCGCTTGCTCAGACTAGCTCATTATGTTTGTTCTACATTATTAAAATTCTATAGAATCGAATATAAAAGTGATAAACTTAAGGTGAGATATAAGATGAATGACTGGTTTGACAAAATAAAACTCGGGGATCTACCGAAAATTGCAGCTGATAAATTCGGTGACCGGGAAGCGCTGAGTTACAAGCAACAATGCTGGACATTTGAAGAATTTCATTCTGAAGTGAATAGAGTAGCACGTGGTCTTATCAGTGTTGGCGTGAAGCATGGAGATCACGTTGCGTTATGGATGGTTAATAAACCTGAATGGCTATTCCTATTGTATGCAACCGCAAAAATTGGAGCTGTGCTAGTTCCTCTCAATACACGATATAGAACTAATGATGTTGCCTACACAGTAAAGCAATCAGATAGCTCCACCTGGATATCAATGGTAGAATCTGGCCCGATAAATTACTTTGATATGATATCAGAGAACTTACCACAGTTAGAGCAAAAAGAACCTAATAAACTCAACTATTCTGATTTTCCTAAACTTAAACGGGTTATTCTATTGGGAGAAAAGTGCCAGCAAGGAACGCATAGATGGTCAGACCTCCTTACTGCTGGTGACGAAATCGATGATATTACACTTCAGGACCGTAGCGATGTAGTTAACCCCGACGACACTGTAATTATTGCTTATACTTCTGGTACAACCGGTCATCCGAAGGGTGTAATGCACTCGCATATCGTTATTCGCAATGTGATTGACAGAATAAATCGTTTTGGCGTCACTTTTCAGGATACAGTTATTAACAACCTTCCACTTTTCCACCTTTATGGATACAGTGAGTCTGCACTCCTCTCTATTCTCTCTGGAGCCCGGCAAATCCTATTAGAAAAGTTTGAAGCGAAAGAAACACTCCGCACAATTGAACAAGAATCCGCTACTATTATTCATGGATTTGATACGCACTATAAAGACATATTAGACGCTCAGAAAAAACAAAAACGGGATATTTCGTCCCTACGCTTAGCTACATTTCCCGCTGGCATGGAAAACTCAACCTCTATCTCTAAAAATGCTCAAAAAGAGTTGGTTCCTACCATCTCTGGTTGGGGTATGAGCGAAACATGGGCTTTCGCTGCCTGCTCATTTCTTGACTCGACCGAGGAACAGAGATGCGAGGCATCTGGGTTTCCCATGCCAAATTTTGAGTTTAAAGTAATAAATCCTGAAACCGGCAGTAAATTGGCATCTGGCGACAGAGGAGAACTATTGGTCAGAAGCTACCAGATAATGAAAGGTTACTACAATAAACCAAAAGAGACGGCTGCAGTAATTGATAGTGATGGTTGGATGCACACAGGCGATACAGCCATAATTAGAAAGGATGGTCATATAAAATTTATTGGTCGATTTAAGGATATGCTTAAAGTGGGAGGCGAAAATGTGTCTCCGGCAGAAATTGAAGCCTATCTAATGAAAATACCCGAAATAGATCAAGTAGCAATTGTAGGATATCCAGATGATAGACTTTCTGAGGTGCCTGTCGCCTTCATTATTAGTAAAAACAATTCCGTTCTGGACATAAAAAAAATTCAAACATACTGCAAGGGAAACATTGCAAGTTACAAAATTCCCCGTTACGTCATTTCTGTTTCTAAGTTTCCTATGACACCTACTGGTAAGATTCAAAAGCATAAGTTAAGGACAATCGCAATAGAGCAAATTAGACCCAACAGGGATTAAATAACTTTCCTTTTTTAATCAGACCCTACCCATTAAAGCGTTTCCATCAGAATCAAACAACATACAACGTTCGGGGGGAAGACAGAGACTGGTTATATTATTAGGCTCACTTCCAGATACTGTAATGTCGCCATCAGGCGTTTCAAACTCGACAACACATCTTTTTTTTCCCATATGTTTTTGCATTATCGTCGCACGTTTAACGCTATTAACCTCACCCTCAAATTGTACCTGTGATGGCCGAATACCAACAGTAACCATCATCCCCTTCGGTAACCCTTCCGAAGTGGCCGGCACCACAATCTCAGTTCCACTTAAAAGTTGAACGCGTGCGATATTATCTATGTGATCTAGAAGTCGCCCCTGTAACGTATTTATTTTTGGTGACCCAAATAATTTTGCGATTCTTATGTGATTTGGGTGATTATAAAGCTTGGACGGAGAGCCGGACTGTGCAATTTCTCCAAATGACATTACGATGATTTTATCCGCTATGCGGAGTGCTTCGGAACTATTGTCAGTAGCATAGATAACCGTACACCCATCCTCGCGAACTAGCTTCTTCATTTCCTTGACAACTGTTTTGCGTATAGAAACACCGCTGGTATCTTGCACAGCCTGAAACAAATACGCGCCTGGCTTCCTAACGACAGCGCGGGCAATTCCTATAAGGTGACGTTGATTTTCAGTTAATTTTTTGGGTTTCTTATCTAGCACTGTTTCAAGTCCAAATCTTTTTGCAACACCGAGAACATGGTTTTCAGCAAGCCGTTTATTTACTTTAGCTAAGCGTAACGGAAACATTATATTCTGAAAAACATCCTTGTGCGGCAACAGCCCCTGTTTCTCAAATACCATGGCAACATTACGGTCACCACTCTTCTTATGAGTTACCTGAATACCATCAATAAATATATCACCGCTAGTTATTTTCTCTATTCCAGCGATGACTTTCAGTGTAGTTAGTTTGCCACTTTCCCTATCCCCAAAGATTGCCGTCAATTTTCCGTCGGGCATAACCGCATCAACATGATCCAATACGTAACGACGTGAGGATATTTTGGTTACTCCACGAAGAACCACATCTGCCATGACTTAACGCTATTTCTAAGTTTAAAACTATACTTCAAGAACAATCTTTCCATAGAACTCCCTGCTAGCCAGCAGTTCATGAGCTTCGCGCATCTCATGAAGTAGGAATTTTCTAGCGATTATTGGTTTTAATTTGCCGTCAGCGACTAAACCTAAAACTATTGTATTAGTAGATTTTGGGGCAAAATGACAGCTTAACATGGTAATTTGCTTTCTAAAAAATTCAATCATATCTAGTTCTACTTTTTCTCCGGCATGTGCTCCGCATGTAGCTAAACGACCGTTCAAACAAAGTGAATCAAGGCTTTGCTGTAATATTTTACCGCCCACCATTTCTATACATACGTCAACCCCTCTTCCGCCTGTAAGTTCTTTGACTACCTCAGCAATATCCTCTGATTTTGTGTAGTTAATTACCTCATCGGCGCCAAGCGTTTTAGCTCGTTCTAGTTTCTCTTCTGAACCCGCAGTAGCAATTATGCGTGCTCCAGATAAATGTGCCACTTGAATCGCCGCGGATCCAACTCCACTACCTGCTGCATTTATTAACACATCCTCACCCTGTCGAACCTTTGCCTTATTAACCACTAACTCCCATGCTGTAGCATATGCAACTTGAGTGGACGCAGCATGAACAAAATCTAAATTTTCTGGCATCCTGATTACGTTATTTTGACTTACTTTTACATATTCAGCGTAAGTACCCCACCTAGTCACTCCCAACTTATCAAAGTCCATACAGATATTATCCATTCCCAACGCACAATTGCATACTCGATGACGACATTGTCCCCTGGATATTGTGAGAAACGGCATGACCTTATCACCGACCTCAAAAGCTTTGACAGCACTACCTACTTCAGCTATGAGCCCAGCACCCTCACAACCTAAGACATGCGGCATATCAAGACTTAGATATCCAGATATTCCCCCACGAACATCCAGATCAAAGTGATTAAGACCCACAGCTTTTAACTGTATTAAAATATCATTTGGACCAACTTGAGGTGTCTTAATCTCTTCATAAATCAGTTCTTCAGGGCCACCATGGTTATGTATGACAACTGCTCTCATACTTTCGCCTCCGCAATATATAAAATTCAGCTAAGCCTTTACTAATCTAGCACGCTGACTCTCTATTGGTGTTTCCCGCATTACCATAGCCATATCAGGATTAGTAGCCGGATCAATAGGGTTCAAATATCGACCACTAAAAACAATTTCCATACTATCATTTCTAAAGGGATACGGGTTAAGACTGTATGTAAATTCGTCTATTGGACTAACCGTAATGGTAGCATCAGAGAGTTTGTTAAGTGGTACATTAGAGAACTTTGCCTCTTCCCTTTGAGAACCGTGCGTACAGTTAAAGTATAGTGCAAATGTATCAAAAAACTGCAGAATCTTATAATTCATAAACAATGCACCCTCCTCGACCCATGCAGCTGTTTGCGGATCTGAGGATAACTTACCCCTTAACCTATTCTGGCGTTGGAACTCGTTTTCAAGCATGGATTCCGCCAAGAGCTTATACTCTTCAGGCACCATATCAATCAGCACTTTATCCGACATGCCATAACGACCATTATACAATCCCCAAATATGCATACTATCAATTAGCCCACAATAAGGACTAACCGACTCATTATGCTCTGGTGATCGAGCACTCGTTAAAATTATGGTCGGAAGGGGGGTCTCAACTAAATTG
>CAYRUX010000253.1:0-2937 GCA_964427515.1 uncultured Rhizobiaceae bacterium | reverse complement strand
GATGGTGAGACAGTTTTTGACCGAAGTGGCCGAACAAATAAGCTTGGACCAAGAAAAATGCTGGATCGGGGCCTTTATTACCTGCCCTCAAATCGGCGCGCAGAAGGATTAGTCATGCTGCAAAATGTGAGGGAAAATGTTTCTCTTTCCTCCCTCAATTTACCTGTCTTTTCAAATAAATTATTGTTAAAGAAACGTAACGAGAAATCAGAAGCGCATAGGGTGGCTGAACGGCTTGATCTGTCCCCGCCAAACATAGAAAGAGACCTTGAACATTTTTCGGGCGGTAATCAGCAAAAGGTCATGGTGGGCAAGTGCCTTGTGAGAGATGTAAAACTATTTATTTTTGATGAGCCCACAGTTGGAGTTGACGTTGGCGCTCGAGTAAAAATTTACGAGTTTATCAGAGACCTGTGTGAAGCGGGTGCAGGCGTATTGCTAATTTCCTCGGATTTACCAGAAATCCTACACCTAACACATAGAGCGTATGTGATGTATCGCGGTGAAGTGAGGGCGGAACTCGATAAATCAGAAATTGATGAAGCTAAAGTATTGAGTTATTTCTTTGAAAAAGCGGACGAGGCAGCCTAGAAGCAGCTTGAACCGATAATATTTAAGTAAACACGGACTTGGGAGACTCTTCATGGCAGACACTAGTGCCCACAGAGAAGAAACGGCGTTAGAAAAAATTCAGCAAAAAGCTGCGGTTATATTCGTAAAGGGGGGTGTGCTCCCATGGTTTCTAGTACTCGCCATCGTTATTTTCTGGCTTTCGACGGATAATTTTCTATCTGGTAAAAATATCGTTAGTATGTTGCGACAAGCAACCTATCTTACAATGGTAGCCATGGCTCAGATGGTGGTTCTGTTAACTGCCGGTCTTGATCTCTCGGTTGGCGTGATGTTTGCCATCACTTCTGTTATCACTTCCATGGTTATGGTAGGTGCCTGGTCAGGAGACTTTGCAGACCCAGGCTGGGGCGCAATTGCGCTTGGCTGTGCGGCTGGAATGGGAGCCGGAACCCTCGTTGGTGTTTTTAATGGTATAGGTGTCGCAGTATTCAGAGTTCCTCCATTTATGATGACGCTGGCTATGGCGTCAATCGTATTCGGTATTGCGTTAACTATCACGGGCGGAACGCCCATATATGGAATGCCAACGGCATTTGCTGAAATATTTGGCTATGGAAAGTTTCTCTCGGTACCAGTACCTATCTGGCTCACCATTGGCTTTATAATAATAATGTATGTATTTATAAATTGGACCCGCATGGGTCGCTATCTTTACGCTCTGGGCGGTAATTTAAAAGCCTCCCAACTTTCGGGAATCAATACTCGCCTATACTTATTTTTAGCCTATGTAGTATGCGCGGCGGTAACAACGTTTGCAGCGCTTATGTTAACGGCACGTTTGGAAAGTGGCGAATCAAATATCGGAACTCATTATCCTCTTCTTTCTATATCTGCATGCGTCATAGGTGGCGTAAGTCTATTTGGCGGCACAGGTCGACTACCGAATGTTGTTCTTGGTGCAATTTTTATAATACTCGTTCAGAATGGCATGAACTTGTTGAGGATTAATAGCTATCTACAAATGGTTGTAATCGGATTATTATTGATCTTGGCAGTAATTGGTGACAATTATCGTCAAAAGGTTATGCTTACTCTTAAAGATTAATAAAATGGATACGAATTTTATCTTTTGAGACGTTAAAATATTGTGGTGATTATTATAATAATTTAGGGAGGTAATCATGATTCCCAATATTCCGGAAAATACTGGTGTTCAGGATAATCGTGGTCATTCGTTAACAGACGACTTTATCACACGCACTTATGTTCTACCATTGCTTACGGATCCTGAAAGTAAAGCTAGAATAATGGCTGAACACAAAGAAAACCCCATAGGCGTACCTGGCAAAGCAGGTAACGCAGCTATTGGTCATAGTGACGACCTCGCTCGGGTTTTAGATAAGCTTAGACGAGCGCCAATGAAGGGAAAAATGGTCAGAGTTTGCGTTGATCCTCATAAGGGTTATATCATAGGAATCTGTTCAGGAGTGAGAGGACAACCTGTGGAACTTTTGCAAGATGAAACATATCCGTCAGAAGAAGCGTGTGAACACGCTATTTTTATCCGCAGAGTAGAAAACCTGCTGGCTGAGTATGGCTATAAATAGGGTATTAATATAGAACTTATTGAAAAATCAAAAATTTATAATTTAGCTGGCCAATGAGATGAATAACATCGGAAACTAGCTAAACTACTAAGGGAGAGACCCAATGCTGCGAATTACAGGATATAGTGATCGCTACTCTTTATGCCCAGGAGAAGAAATTAAATTTTATGTAAACTCCGAACAGAATGAGAAATATCACTGCAATATTGTTCGCATGATTCACGGTGACACCAATCCGGAAGGGCCGGGATTCAAGGTGGAGGAATTAGATACTCCTGTAAACAAAGATTATCCTGGACGTAATCAAATCATCCATGGTGGCTCCTATGCAGTAATTCCAAATGACCACCGGATGAATGTAGAAAGCTTTACACTACAGGCTTTTATTTTTCCAACTACCCCGGACAAAGGCGTTCAAGGCATCTTAACCAAGCTAGTCGATGGAAAGGGCTACGGCTTAGTTATTGATGAAAATGCTAATTTAGCGCTCTGGGGCGGCGATTCCCAGGGTAAAGTAGAAAAGTTTAGCAGCGGTAAACCCCTACTTCGTAAAGTATGGTACTTGGTCGCAGCCTCTTACGACGCCACAAGTGGAAAGATTCATCTTTATCAAGAGCCCGTGGTGACATCAGCTAATGGAGGCCTAGGAATGTCCCTCCTGTATCCAGCAGACGAAACTGCATCTGTGATTGAGGGCACGTGTAGCGCAGCACCTGGCGAAAACGATGCCCCACTTCTGATGGCAGCTTGTACTGAG
>CAYRUX010000252.1:0-8498 GCA_964427515.1 uncultured Rhizobiaceae bacterium | reverse complement strand
TTCTGGGTTATTAATATTCCCAACCAATGAAATACGATTATTCACAGTATCCATGGCTTCGCATGGTGAATTTTTTTAATCAAAGTGGAATGCTGCCATCCCGGTACGAGCTATATAATCCATCCGATCTATCGTACGGCCACAGATATGTAAAATCAGTGGTACTGGAATTGTCTCAACAAATTCAGAATGGAGATCCATTAGAAAACGCTTATAGTATTCTCCGCTCACCAAGTCTCCAGTCGCATGATCTGGCAAAGTTAATGCATCAACACCTGCATCAATTTGAGCTAAACCGAACTGAACAGTAGCTTCCTTCATCCGATCTAAACAAACCATCATTTTTCCTGGGTCATCAAGTGATAACAATAAAAATGGCTCTACACCAAAACAATGATACCCGAGAGTCAACGGCCCCATTGTTTTACCTATTATTGCAACTTCGTTTCCATACTCCTTTCTCAGTATTCGAATTGCATCCAGCACGCAAACTATGTCAGGATGGTTGAGAAAATCATTCGGGATTCTGATATCTTCAGCATCCTTCCAAATCGGCTCACTCATCCTCACTGTAGGCCAGTTATCCTTTTGTTCCCACTGCATCTTGCATCCCAGCGCGGATGATTCCTGAATTATTGAAAATACAGGCATAATACTATCAAAACCCAGCTCAGTGTAGCTGGTTGCAGCTAACCGGGCCATTCCCTCTGCATCTCGATTTGCAAAAGGAAAAGGGGCATCTACTAAATCCATCAATTCAACAGTTGCTACTGAAGTTGGATTACAAACAGGTGTTTGATCAACGGGCTCCCTCTTGAGCGCGGCCAAAACTCTGTCACGACTATTCATTACTGTTTCTCCTTTGCATTCCAACATAGTGCAATTGGCCTTACTATAAACTTTGAGCACTGGGCGCTGACAAAACACCCTGTTCAGCAGCTCGATTTTCTTCCCGTAACACAGCACGAACATTCAACGCACGAACAAGCATTAAACCTATAAGACTATCGTGTCTTTTTCCACAATCGAAAACAACTTCATCACTTCTTTCTCCTAAAGACATATCAGTCAGTTTCCTTAACCCATTTGCTACCGCATCCACACGATCTTTTGCTTTATCACCTTCTCCGCTAGTACTAACTTTATATAGCCCATCTTTCTGAAATGTTAGAAATATATCACTACTTGATTTCTTATCGTGAACGGACATAGGTCGAGTTTCACAGACAATATCGTTAGGTAGCTTGCAAGCCTCAATAAATAGCCGTTTGCATGCAAGTCTGTGCTGACCGCCACAAGAAAAATATAAGCCTTCTGAAGGAGACAGGCTCATAGAACCTAAAACCTGCATTGAATGCCTCAAGTAACGTAATCGCTTGGCAACGCCCTCCCTAACGCTATAAGTATGGACAACATACTCGAGATCGCCGGAAGTTGAAAGGCGCTCATATAAACCTATACTAATATCATGAAAGAATTTATCCATGGATGTTAGTTCTATACGATCACCCAGACCAGAATTTAACTTCATAAGCTTGCTCCTTATAAAGTTTAAAAAATTACCTATCCAAATCTTACAACCATTATTAACATTTTAGATACAAAATGGCATCCAATATTCTAATATATCTAGTAAAGTACCTATTAAAGAAACTAAAAAATCTGGGAGAGACTAATGGACGGCAGAATGATGGATTTTCCCTTGACTCTAATTCCAATATTAAAACGTGCCGGCACGCTCTTTCCTAAAAGGGAAATTGTAACCCGCCTTCCTGATAAATCTTTACACCGTTACAACTATAATAAGTTTTATAGTAGAGCTGCTAAGCTTGCCTCCGCCCTTAAGTCTGCTGGACTTGAGAGGGGGCAGCGTGTTGCTACTCTAATGTGGAATAGTTACGTGCACCTTGAGGTCTACTTTGGAGTCCCATGCGCTGGCGGGGTGTTGCATACTCTAAATTTTAGACTGCACGAAAATGATATCGCCTATATCGTTAATCATGCAAAAGATCGTTTTTTGATCGTGGATGACACTTTATTGCCGGTACTCGAACGAATTAGCCCTAATGTCAATTTTGAACGTATCTTTGTTGTATCTCTCTCAGATTTAGAAGTGCCTAGTAAATTTGAGAACTATGAAGACTTTCTAGAAAGTGGAGATAAAAACTTTTCTTTCCCAAATATAAATGAAAATGATGCCTGTGGAATATGCTATACCTCCGGCACCACCGGCAAGCCAAAGGGTGTAGTATATTCACACCGAGCCATGGTACTTCATACCTTTTGCAGTGGCTTGGTGGATACTATTGGCTTGCAACATAGAGATGTTCTCATGCCAGTAGTACCAATGTTTCATGTCAATGCTTGGGGCTTGCCATATTCCGGAATTATGATGGGCTCTAAACTTGTACTGCCAGGGCCTTTCATGGATGCAAAAAATCTGCTTGAGCTGTGCGAGAGTGAGCAAATTACTCTTGCAGCTGGCGTGCCAACTATCTGGATGGAAATACTACAAGCTCTAGAATCTGAGCCGCAAAAATGGACTTTAAGTAAAAATTTACGAACTATCATTGGTGGTTCTGCTGTTCCTGAAAGCATGATCCGCGGTTTTGATCGTCACGATATTACGATTATACATGCTTGGGGAATGACGGAGATGACACCCATTGGCACTGTTTCTCGCCTAAAGGTTGAAATGGATTGTTTGGATATAAATCGTAAATACGAATTACGTGCAAAACAGGGGATTCCTGTACCATTTGTTGAAGTTAGGGCAGTTAACGATAAAGGAGTTATTAAATGGGACGGAAAAACTGTTGGAGAATTACAGGTACGAGGTCCGTGGGTTGCTGCTGATTATTTTGATTCTGACCAAACAAATGATAAATGGACAGAAGATGGATGGTTCTGCACTGGAGACGTAGTTGTTATAGATAAAGAAGGTTATGTTAAAATTGCAGACCGTACGAAAGACTTGATTAAATCTGGAGGTGAATGGATTTCATCCGTTGACTTAGAAAATGCGCTAATGGGACATGAAAGCATTCTTGAAGCAGCTGTTATTGCGGTTCCTCATCCTAAATGGACGGAACGTCCCCTAGCAATTGTAGTGCTTACCAAAGGAGCAACCCAAACAAAAGAAGTGTTGAATAATTATCTTAGTCAACGTTTTGCAAAATGGTGGCTTCCTGATGCTTATGAATTTACTGATAAAATCCCGAGAACCTCGACCGGAAAGTTTTTTAAAACAAAATTACGCGATATCTATTCACATAAGTATAAAAATTACTAAATCATAATATGGGTAATCAAGATAAACTTAGAATTGGAACAGGCGCTGGGTTTGCTGGTGACAGATGGGAACCAGCAATAGATTTAGTCGAACGCGGCGAAGTAGATATTATCGTGTTTGAGTGCTTAGCAGAGAGAACCATTGCTCGAGAGACACTATCACTTTTGAGAGGAAATGGACCCGGATACAGCCCCAAACTTAAGAAACGTTTGCAATCTATATTACCGGCGTGTGAAAAAAACAATACTCGAATTGTGACTAATATGGGTGCAGCCGCTCCACTTTCTGCGGGCCACGCTGCTACTACTGTTGCTAAAGAACTTGGTTTAGATAGTTTCACTTGCGCAATTTTACTTGGAGATGACGTAAAGGAAATATTACCTAAACATCCGGGTTTAATATTAATGGAAAGTGATGAGCCACTAGAAAGTGTCCTACCAAAAATGGCATCTGCAAATGCTTATCTTGGAGCTGATAACGTGGCTAAAGCAATGGCTACAAATGCCAATATAGTAGTAACAGGACGGGTTGCTGATCCTTCTTTATTTCTTGGCGCAATGATGAATGCTTTTAAGTGGTCTTACCAGGACTATGACAAACTAGCTAAAGGAACTGCTGCAGGTCACCTTTTAGAATGTGCAGGTCAAGTGACTGGAGGGTACTTTGCCGACCCAGGTATAAAAGATGTACACAATCTAGCTGAACTGGGCTTTCCTTACGCTGATATAACAAAGGATGGTGATGTAATAATAAGCAAGGTTTCAAATACTGGGGGTCGGGTCGACATAGAAACCTGCAGTGAACAACTTCTTTATGAAATAAATGATCCCAGCAATTATATTACGCCGGACTGCATTTTAGACATCACGAATGTATCATTGCAGCAAGCAGGCAAAGATCGTGTAAAAATTGTAGGCGCTTTCGCTAGACAAAGAACACCAACTTATAAAGTAAGTGTTGGGTACTTTGACGGTTACTTAGGAGAAGGACAGCTCTCATATGGTGGGCAAAACGCGGTAGCTCGGGCACGTCTTGCAGGAGACATTGTAAGAAAACGGCTAAAACTAAGAGGATTTTCTTTTGATGACCTAAGGGTTGACTTGATAGGCCTTAATAGTTTGCACGGGGATGGTAGTGGTAGGGTCGAACCACATGAGGTACGATTACGTGTAACTGGCAAATCTGATAATCGCTCAGCTGCTGAAGCAGTTGGGTGGGAAGTCTCTGCACTTTACACCAATGGTCCTTATGGCGGTGCCGGCGATTTCAGTAACGTCAGGGAAATCTTAGCTATCCAGTCAGTACTCTTACCTCGAGAGTTGGTAGATGTAAATATTGTATTATTAGGTGATACATGAGCATTACGGTCAGGGATCTAGCTCACTCCCGCGCAGGAGATAAGGGTAACAGTGTAAATATTTCTGTAATAGCCTACAGGGTGCAGTCATTTGATATCCTAGTAAGGGAACTAACAGAAAGTAGAGTAATGGATGCTTATTCAACTATCGCAAAAGGCCCAGTAAAACGGTATATTTTGCCAAATTTGAAAGCTATTAACTTTGTCATTGAAAATGTTAGAGGCGGCAGTGTAACCGCTTCAAGCGCACTTGATATACATGGTAAAAGCTTAAGTTCGATAATGCTTGCAATACCAATTCTTATAAATGAAATCAGTTCTTAAATGCTCCAATAATAGTTTGAAACAACAGTAGCTATTAACGTTTAATTACACGGATGTTTTGGTTCTTTGCCAGATAGCACTCTAACTACCTCCTGAGCTGCTCGTTCCCGTAATTCCAATATGGATTCATCGGAAGAAAATGCAATATGGGGAGTTGCTATAACATCTGGCCGCATAATAAGTTGCTTCGGAGGAGACGGTTCCCCTTCTACAACATCCAAGGCCGCAGCATCTATCCAGCCATTTTTTAAGGCCTTAATTAAAGCATTATTCTCGACTATACCACCACGGCTGACATTTACTAAAAGTGAACCACAACGCATTCTATAAAGGAAATCCTCATTAACTAAATTTTTTGTTCCTTTATCAAGCGGAAGATGTATTAGTACAACGTCAGATTTAGCCAGCAATTCGTTTAGGCCGACTAAACTTGCATCATTTGTCCTGATATCTTCACCATTATCATGGGCTAGCACTTTGATTCCAATGCTGGATAATTTGCGCGCAGTGACTCTTCCTATCTGACCAAGGCCTAATATGCCGACGGTTAGCTTATTAGAGCGACGTAGTTTTGCAATTGTTGGATCCCACTTCGCATTTTTTATTTCACGGTCAAATAACACAACACCCCGTACCCAACTCATGATTAGTGCAATAGCATGATCAGATACTTCCTCCACACAGTAATCAGGTACATTACAAACTCTAGCACCTCTTGCTGTTGCTGCTGCAACATCTATATTGTCAAGACCAACCCCAATACGTTGTACTATGCTCAGGTCGCTGGGAAGGTTAATGGATGTATCTGAAATCTCAGCCCAACAGGTCATTATAGCTGATGGATTATACTCTCCCACTAATGATTCAATTTTTTCTGAAGGCAATGCTTCAGAAGGGCCAGCAATAAATTCATGACCAGCTCCTTCTATTATAAGTTTCTCAACCTGAACATCAGGCCACGCATAGTCTGTTTGAAATACTGTTGCCATTCGTATACCTAATTTAATTATGACTTCATATTTAAGTCCGCCTAATAATTTATTATCAAGCTTAAAATTAAAAATGACACAATAAAAATAATTAGACGTAAAAATATACTAATATACCCTGCTTAACATACTGATATAGATATATTTTTAATAATTTTCATTTGCACTAGTGCAATACCAACAAAAAACCATTATTCTTTGGATCACTAGGGTGAGCTCCAGCATTTGGATAATCAGCTTTTTTGTTTTGCCTGCCATTCAATTTGGCGGTTTAGATATAGGGAGATAGGATAATGGGACAGACTCTATTTACGAACGTGAACATTTTTGACGGCAACGGAAAACGTTCCTATTCTGGTGAAGTTTTGTTGCAAGGCAATATGATCAAAGAGGTTGCCAGGGGGCAAAACAAAATTAAAGTAAAGGATGTAGAGATTGTAGATGGTGCCGGCGCTACCTTGATGCCAGGCCTCATAGAATCCCACGCCCATGTTTGCTACACTGATTGTGTCCGACTTCCTGAGGTCGGCCGCATACCCCCCGAGGATCATATGGTTATAGCACTTGACAATGCTCGGGTGATGCTTGATGCAGGTTTTACTGGCCTCTTTTCGGCTGCAGGAGTTGGAGAATCAAAGCTGCGTGTTGAAATTGCATTACGCGATGCAATTAACGCGGGTAAATTTCCGGGACCAAGACTCCTTGCTGCTTCTCCAGAGATTACTTCAACTGCTGGATTAGGAGATGAGCGAAAAAAACATATGTATGAAGAATCCGTAGGCCTTATTGCGGATGGGCCAGATGAAGTGCGTCGAGCTTGTAGAATGTGCGTCAGAGAAGGGGTCGATAATTTAAAGATCAATATTTCTGGAGATGAATTTGTACGACAAGGACACTCCCAACAGTTAACATATAATGATTCGGAGGTAGGTGCTGCTGCCGAAGTTGCAAAAATGACAGGAGTAAATTTAGCTTGTCATGCTAGAGCTGACCAAGCAGTGCGCATGGCATTGAAGCATGGTATTAATATTATCTATCATGCAGATTACGCAAACAATAAAACTCTTGATATGCTCGAAGCTAAAAAGAAAGATGTATTCTTAGCTCCAGCAGTCGGCATAGTTTATACAGTTGCGTATGAGGCTAGCGATTGGGGAATTACTACAGAAATCGCTGAAAGCATGAATATGCTGTCAAAAATGGAGAGTACTTGCAGGGTATATCACGAAATTAGGAAAAGAGGAATTCGTGCGCTTCCTGGAGGTGATTATGGGTTTGCTTGGAATCCAATTGGCACAAATGCAAGAGACCTTGAACATTTTGTAAATCTTTTTGGGTATTCTCCTGCCGAGGCTCTTATAGCTGCTACGAAGTGGGGCGGTGAATTGATGGGAATGAACATAGGCCAAATAAAGAAAGGTTATTTGGCAGATATTCTACTCGTGAATGGTGACCCAACCCGTGATGTTTCTATTTTACAAGACCGAGACAACCTTCTAGCAATTATGAAAGATGGAAGTTTCTATAAAGCCCCTGATGCAGATATTATGTCTGCGAGGCGACAAATTTCAGCACCTGCAGCAGCTGAGTAAAATGTTAAAGGATTATAGCCCTTTTCTCTAAGGTTTAGTGAAAAGGGCTTTTTCCCTAAACTTTCCTTACAATTTGATCTTATCCACCTAGTTTCTAGTTTTGAATGTCTAATTAAAATTTCGGGAACTCATATTAATCGTGGTTAATTATATCTTTTGATCCTTTTTACCTAAGTGTTTTAACCCATCAAGATATTTAGAATGATCCTCTAGCTGATTAGCTATCACATGAGTCACCAATCCCTCGCGTTGTAATCGCCCTCTACAAATTATTAAGCGTGCTCCTATTGCGACATGTCTATAACGTTCGAACACATTACCCCATACGATCAAGTTAATATTTCCTGTTTCATCCTCAAGAGTAATAAATACCACACCCTTCGCTGTCGCTGGCCGCTGCCGAACTAAGACTAAACCAGCAACACTAACAATACTATCTGGTGTCTCGCCGGAAAGTTGTTTTGAAGATTTTATATTTCTCTCAAATAGGTTAGCTCGTAATAATTGCTATGGATGACAGCGCAATGAAAGCTTCAACATATCATAATCTTCCACGACCTCTTCCGCTAAATTCATATGTGGCAATAAAATATCAGAACTCCATTTTGAACTACTAGCTATATTCTGATTTCTGGAGCTCTTATTATTAGCAATAAACAACGGCAGTGAGTCATTGTTAAGATCTCGAATATCCCAGGCTGCTCTTCGTCGTGAAAGACCCATGGAACAAAATGCATCAGCACGAGCTAATCGTTCTAATAATGCTTTTTTAAGACCAGTGCGACGCCACAAGTCAGCAATTGTACTGTAAGTAATTTCTCCTCTCGCTGCTACAATACGCGCAGCCTCAAATTCTGGGAATCCTTTAATTTGCCTGAAGCCTAATCGCAACGCACGTAATCCATGACTTCCTTCAGCTATTTCCAAACTGCAATCCCAGGTAC
>CAYRUX010000251.1:0-1892 GCA_964427515.1 uncultured Rhizobiaceae bacterium | reverse complement strand
GGCGGTGTTTTAGCGGTTAGTTTGTTATGAAAAAGTTCGGGTGTACTAGAGTGATGAACAACACCTTTATCCGCGTTTTTATATGATATAAAGTGATCCACGATAAGCTTAGCATCGCTAGGAGCTAGATTACTATATCGTAGACCATGTTTGTCTGAGCCGCGAAAAGCTACGTTGCAGGGGCTTTTGCATCCGTTCAAGCAATAAACACCCCTGATAACGATACTTTCTCCATCGCTACAGCTTTGGAGAATTTGTTTTATATTTTGAAATAAATATTCTCCCTGACGCTTGCCATCCTTGTCTCGTTCTTCTTCCGACCACACACAGGAACGACAAATATAAAGAGCGGAGGAGGGTTTGGATTCAGAAGCACCCTTTGATTTCGTATTTTTGTGCAAAGTTCTACTACTCGATACCGTTGATTTTTTAGTTGTTACGAAAGTGTTCTTACCCTTAAGTTTAGTTTTTGGCATTTCAGTCTCTGGCATATGATTAATTGTAGTAAAAATTCATCAGTGCTTTATTTACCTCAACAGGTTTTTCTATTGGGGTCCAATGC
This sequence comes from uncultured Rhizobiaceae bacterium, assembly GCA_964427515.1. GTDB lineage: Bacteria > Pseudomonadota > Alphaproteobacteria > UBA828 > UBA828 > CAYRUX01. Next base: position 1,330 of record CAYRUX010000251.1, on the reverse strand, counting down.
CCGCAACCGTGCAAAATTAACATTTCTGACTTTTTAATTTTTTGACGGAGCTTTTGAACTGTCTTGGGGGGCGCTACACCATCTTCGTCCCCTGTAATAAGCAATGTTGGGCATTTAATTTTTGAAAGATCAGCTGATTTTGCTGCAGCTAAAGCCTCGCAAGTGCGTGCATAACCTTCCGGATTTTGACGCATTAATACCTCTCGAACAAATGCTGCTACTGGAGGGTTGTGCACCCGAGATTCATTAGACAATGCTGCTTGAACCAAAGTGTCTGCAATTGGTTCCATACCCTTGGTTCTTGCAATTGTGGCTCTGTCTCTAATAGCACTTCTCGCCGGTTGTGGAGGTTCTGGTAAAGGGCCCATCAATACTAAACTTTTAACTCGAGCAGAATTTTTTGCAGCCAGATGTTGGCAAATGATAGTTCCCATCGAATGCCCAATAAGGTGAGCAGACTTTATGTTGCACTTGTTCATTATGCTAACTATGTCTTTCGATAATGTAGCTATACTAATGCGACCCTTAACGGCTGACCGACCGGAGCCTTCCAGATCAGGGAGGATTACTTTAAATGAGCGTGATAACAAATTTACTTGCGGATACCATGCATTTGCAGTTCCACCTAATCCATGAACCATAATAATTGGGTCGCCATCACCATGTTGTTCAACTTCAAGTCTCTTGCCGTTGATTTGCATCATGAGCTTGTCTCCTTCGTACTCGTATTAATATGACCGCTATCTAACAATTTTATTCTGAAGTGTCCCCAGACTGTCAATTTTAATTTTAATTATATCATTATGCTTGAGAAAACGTGGGGGATCAAAACCAATTCCGACGCCTGCAGGAGTACCAGTTGAAATAATATCTCCCGGCTCTAAGGTAATTCCAGCAGAAATTGTTTCTATTAAAGTAGGAATATCAAATATCAAGCTATCGGAGTTTGCATCTTGTCGTAACTCGTTGTTAACCCAACATTGAATATTTAAATTTTTCCAATTAACCTCGTTTGAGGTGCCAATCCACGGACCCATTGGACAGGTTCCATCAAGTGATTTGCCAATAAACCACTGGCGGTGTTTCAATTGTAAATCACGGGCTGTAATGTCGTTGGCTATGGTGTAACCGAAAATATGATATTGCGCAGTTTGTTTGCTAATATGACGTCCGCCTTCTCCAATTATTACAGCTAACTCTGCCTCATAATCCATTTGAGTACTCATATCATGATGGGTCGGAATATGGTCGCCATCAGCATTTATGGTGGTTGTCGCTTTCGTAATAATTATTGTGTTTTCTGGAATTTTGTCGCCACGTTTACTGGTTG
>CAYRUX010000250.1:0-12557 GCA_964427515.1 uncultured Rhizobiaceae bacterium | reverse complement strand
AGGTTTTGAAAAGAACCAAGATGATATGCTAAGGGTCATCCGTAATCATCGACAAGCTGCTCATGGAAACTCTGAGGGGTATGAAAACCTTTCAATTATGCCACTTCCACTTGATCATGCACATTTAGCGGACGAAGCATTATCATCCGCAGCCAAAGATGCTTGGGACTCAGCATTAAAACTTGGAAAAGAAAATGGCTATCGTAATGCACAAGTCAGTGTAATTGCACCAACGGGGACGATCGGTCTAATTATGGACTGCGATACAACTGGCATTGAACCAGATTTTGCATTGGTTAAACATAAAGTCCTCGCTGGTGGGGGGTAGTTTAGAATTATTAACCGCTCCGTTCCCAGTGCACTTCGAGCGCTAGGTTATGATGACTTGGAATGCTCCGCGATAGAGCAGTACGCAACTGGCCATGCTACTCTTGTGGATGCTCCGGCAATAAATCATGACAGCTTGAGAGCTCTTGGCTTTACCGATGATCTAATTACAAAATTGGAAAATATGCTTAGCAGCGTATTTGACCTCCGGTTTGCTTTCAACAAATGGACATTAGGGGAATCATTCTGCGTTAATGTGTTAAAGCTACGCCAAGATCAAATTGATAACCCAACATTCGATATGTTGCCTGCCATAGGTTTTACAAACGAACAAATAGCAGACGCGAATGTTTACTGCTGTGGAGCAATGACATTAGAAGGTGCTCCCTACCTACGAGAAGAACATTTACCGGTTTTTGACTGTGCAACACCTTGTGGTCGTATTGGAACCCGCCATCTGTCACCAGAGAGCCATATTCGCATGATGGCTGCAAGCCAGCCTTTTGTTTCGGGCGCTATTTCTAAAACAATTAATTTACCTCAGAACGCATCAATAGAACAATGTGCTGAAGCTTATATGTTATCTTGGCGTTTAGGACTTAAAGCTAATGCTATTTATCGTGATGGCTCTAAGTTATCTCAACCCCTGAGCGTGCTCGCTCTTGGAGATGATTTAGATATAGAGATTGAAGATGAGCCTCAGGCAACCCAAACTGCAAAAATTGCACAACGCATGGTAGAAAAGGTGTTTGTTCATCAGGGGGAAAGGCGAAGATTACCCGACCGTAGAAAGGGGTATACCCAAAAAGCCATCGTAGGGGGTCATAAAATTTATTTGCGAACTGGTGAGTTTGAGGATGGTAATTTAGGCGAAATCTTTTTGGACATGCATAAAGAAGGAGCTGCATTTCGGAGTTTAATGAATAATTTTGCAATCGCAATATCAATAGGCCTTCAATACGGTGTCCCACTAGAAGAATACACAGACGCATTTACATTTACACGTTTCGAACCGGCTGGAATGGTTGAAGGAAATCAGGCTATAAAAATGAGTACGTCAATTCTTGATTATATATTTAGAGAACTCGCAATCTCTTATTTAGGCAGGAGTGACCTATCTCATGCTGAAGCTGCTGACCTTCTTCCCGATACAATTGGAAAAGGCGAAGAAGAATCCTTAGAAAATCAAGATAAACCGGTTTCAAACTCTTCTAACCTTCCCAATTTTGCTGCTAGCGCCGGTTACATGAGAAGTAACCTCTTAGTGCTTAATGGTGGTGCAAATGCAAATGAAAGTACAGCAAGTGGGCACCTGCGTGCTGTGACAGACAGTGGTAGAGAGTTCTCTACTAGCTATGCAGAGACTGCAACTGCAGTTGTTATAGAACCAGACCAGGAAAAAGATACTTCCAACGATTTAGAATTAGACCGTATTCGTAGCGCTCGTATGCATGGTTACGAGGGTGAAGCATGTATGGAGTGTGGAAACTTTACTCTTGTTCGAAATGGCACTTGTATGAAATGCCAAACCTGTGGCTCAACCAGTGGTTGTTCATAAAGGTCGTTTTATCTCCCGCGACCAAGACCACTGGAACTAGGGGTGCTGTACCTTGCACCCCATTTTTTTCGTTACCACACCCCATAAAAAATCAAAAATAGCAGGTTAGGCTAAATTTCCTTGCTTGCACAACACATTTTTAATACTAAATAAAAGATGCAAGTATTCTTCGAAATAAAATCACTGTTTTGTTTCATCTAAACGCAATCCTAATTCCTTTAAATGCTTAACTGATGCAGATGCTGGAGCACCCATCATAGTATCCTGAGCAGCCTGATTAAATGGAAATAAAATAATTTCCCTAATATTTGGCTCACCCGCAAGCAACATCACAATACGATCAATACCTGGAGCAATGCCACCATGGGGCGGAGCCCCATATTGAAATGCCTGATACAACGCCCCAAATCTTTTTTCAACTTCTGAAGCTTCATAACCTGCAATTTCAAAAGCCTTTATCATAATATCTAAACGATGATTTCGTATGGCTCCACTTGATAGCTCTATACCGTTACAGACTATGTCATATTGCCACGCCAATATATCTAGGGGATTTTTCTCTATTAAAGCGTCAATTCCACCTTGAGGCATTGAAAATGGGTTGTGACTAAATTCAATCGACCCTGTTTCTTCATCCTTCTCAAACATGGGATAGTCAACGATCCAACAAAAACGATACGAGTTTGACTCTATCAGTCCTAACTGCGTAGCTAATTCTACTCTGACGGCTCCAGCATAGCGAGCTGCTAATTTCTCAATGTCACAACAGAAAAACATGGCGTCGCCATCTTTCAAATCTCCCATTGTGCGAAGTTCATTTATAACAAATTCTGGAATGAATTTAGCAATTGGACCTTTACCTTTACCGTCCTCGAATATTATATACCCGAGCCCGGGAGCTCCGAGGTCTTGAGCAAACGAAATCATTTTATCGAAGAAACTCCTTGGCTTTCCCGCTACACCAGGTGCAGGAATACCTCGAACTACACCACCCTCTTCAATCACTTTTTTAAATGCATTAAACTTTACCTCTTCTGCAGCAAATAGTTGTGTGCATTCCTTAATCTCAATAGGAATTCGTAGGTCGGGTTTATCCGTTCCATAACGCAACATTGAATCTGCATAACTAATGTGAGGAAACGGCTTGTCTGAAACAAGCCAGTCAGAAAATTCATTAAAAATTTCATATATTAATGGCTCAACCGCCGCAAACACATCCTCTTGATCCACAAAGGCCATCTCAATGTCAAGTTGATAAAACTCTCCTGGCGACCTGTCTGCTCGTGCGTCTTCATCACGAAAACACGGAGCAATTTGGAAATAACGATCGAACCCAGAACACATAATTAATTGCTTAAACAGTTGTGGAGCCTGTGGTAAAGCATAAAAGTTCCCAGGATGCATTCTACTAGGAACAAGAAAATCTCGTGCTCCCTCTGGAGAACTTGCAGTCAGAATGGGGGTTTGAAATTCTAAAAACCCTTGTTTGATCATTCGGCTTCTAATGCTCGAGATAATATTACTACGTAGTATTATATTTTGGTGCATACGTTCCCGCCGCAAATCTAAAAACCGGTACCGAAGTCTTGATTCCTCTCCGTACTCATGGTCACCATGAACTAGTAAAGGCAATGTTTCAGCATTATTTTGGATCTCTACAGTATCAATTTGGAGTTCTACGTCTCCAGTAGGTAACCGAGAATTAACTGTATCGCCACCACGTCGGACAACATCTCCCGTTGCAGTAAGAACTGTCTCAGGTTTTAATGCTCGTAAATCAAAAAACATTTCGTGGCCAGTTTCTACCACACATTGAGTAATACCAAAATGGTCTCGCAAATCTATGAACACCAAATGTCCATGATCCCGAACTCTGTGCACCCAACCTGAAAGTCTTGCCTTTTCTCCGACATGACTATCACGTAATTCGTGGCATTTGTGAGTTCTGTAACGGTGCATATTTATAGCTCCTGATTAATAACCCTAGACATTTCCACTGTTGATCCAGCGGACGAGAAAGCACATATATCTGGTCTCTTTGTCAAGACTTGGTAAATATAATTTTTTAACGTTGTATAATAATAGTATAAAGTAAGAGCATATTATGCTTAGACAAATTTTAATATTCATCATTTTTATTACCTTTTCGTACTCTAGTTTCTCATCAGATAAAAATAATACCTTCCTAGAAGCTGCAAAAAGGGGCGATCATGAAACCATTACTAATTTATTAAAGGAGGGTGTTGACGTTAATGTAATGGATTGGGCTGATTGGACCGCTCTTAATTGGTCTTCTTTGATGTTACATACTGCTTCCATAAAAATTTTATTACAATCAGGCGCGAACATTGAACATTTAGGAAAAGGTGGAAAAAACAGTGGTAGGCCATTAATGATGGCGGCAAAAAAGTTCGGTGGTCTAGAAACCGTGAAATTGCTTATAGCTAATGGTGCTAAAGTTGATGGCAGGGATCAGTATGGTCGTACACCTCTTATTATGGCCGCAAGGTACGGTCGGCTAGAGATAGTATTATACCTACTTAAAAATGGTGCTAACCCCAATGCCACTAGTATAATGAATAAATGGAAATCGGCCTTAATATCAGCTAAAATTCGTGGCCATAAAAATGTTTTGGAAGCTCTCGTAAAAGCTGGAGCAACACAGTGACAAACCCAACAATCATTACTAATAGTAAAACTTTAATAAAATTTTGTGATGACTGGAAACTGGCTAATTATATCGCCATTGATACGGAGTTCATTCGTGAGAAAACCTATTGGCCAAAACTTTGTCTTATTCAAATTGCAGGGCCCAACCAAGTCGCCGCAATAGATCCGCAAGCTGAGTCTTTAGAACTTGAACCCCTATTTAAATTATTAGAAAATCCAAATGTTATAAAAGTATTCCACTCTGCCCGACAGGATATTGAACTTTTCTTTCACCTTACAGGAAAGATACCGTCACCTCTATTTGACACACAATTGGCCGCTATGGTTTGTGGCTTCGGAGATTCTATTGGGTACGATAGGTTGGCAGAGTCTCTGGTTAATACGCAAATAGATAAAGGGCAGCGCTTTACTGATTGGTCCTTTCGTCCTCTTACACAGAAACAGATTAGCTACGCATTAGATGACGTAATATACCTACGCCCAATATACGATAAATTAAAAAAACGGTTAGAAAATAACAAACGTGAAAGTTGGATAGAAGAAGAAATGAATGTTTTAACTGATCCGATAACATATAATACTTCACCAACTGAGTCTTGGAAGCGAATAAAAACGCGTAATAGAAACCCTAAATTTTTAGCTGTCTTGAGAGAAATCTCAACTCTACGGGAACAAGAAGCGCAACGGTGTAATCTGCCACGAAATAGAATTGTCAGAGATGAGGCATTAACTGAAATAGCGAGCAGAGTACCAACCACTATAGAGGAGCTCTCTAAAGTTCGTGCTCTAAGCTCAAATTTAGCAAAGGGTAAATTGGGCAGAAAATTATTAAATGCGGTAAAGGATGCAACGGCCATAGACAAAGCTTTATACCCTTCCGTTCCTAAGCCAAAAAATAGATTAACGCGACTAGATCCACTGATAGATCTTCTAAAAGTATTATTGAAAATACGATGTCATGAAGAGGGAATTGCTCCTAGATTAGTAGCAACAACAAATGATTTAGAAAGTTTTGCGACTGATGAAACTAATTCCAAATTACTGGTCGGTTGGCGAAAAGATGTTTTTGGAAAATCTGCTCTTGCACTTAAAAATGGTAAAATTGGAATGACATTTTCAAAGGGCAACACATCTTTAATTAATTTAAACAAGCTTAACACCAATGATAATTGAAGTACTTATACTGATTACACTTTGTTAAATTCAGTTATTTTAGAATTATCAGTTTAATCCCAATAAGGCCTAGCAACAAAGATAGGGTATTATCCCATTTTTGATTTTACCAATCTTTCTCCAGATGGTTTTGAAGAATTTGACCTTTCCATAAGGAACGTATGTGCATTAAAAGCTTGATCTTGCACTCCCCTCATAAGCTTATATTCACCATCCTCACTCAATTCCCAGCTTTGTTCAGTATCTTGTAAATTTTTTGCCATAATTTCGCTTATTAACTGCAAACGTGATCTGTCATCTCTAATAGGTACGAGTATCTCTACACGCCTATCAAAGTTTCTAGGCATCCAATCTGCTGACGAAATAAATACTTTTGCCTGATCAGAAGGGAGACCATGACCTGCCCCAAAACACACAACCCTAGAATGCTCCAAAAACCTTCCTACAATTGATTTTACTCGAATATTCTCAGACATGCCTTTGACGTTAGGACGAAGACAACATACGCCCCTAATAACTAAATCAATTGACACACCTGCTTGAGAAGCTGCGTATAACGCGTTTATTACCTTTCCATCCACCAATGAATTTAGCTTTGCCCAAATCGCAGCCGGTTTCCCGGCGCGCGAATGTGCGATCTCATCATCAATCAATGATAGCACTTCGCTACGAAGCTCGTGTGGTGCTACTAACACGCTATCAAATTTTTTTGGGCGTGCTCCACTCGAGAGATAATTAAATAGATATGCCGCATCCTGACAGAGAGAAGGGTCACAGGTAAAAAATGAGAGATCTGTATATATCTTCGCGGTTACAGGGTGATAGTTTCCAGTGCCAAAGTGAACATATTCCCTAATACCTTCTGACTCACGGCGTACAACGAGAGACGCTTTTACGTGAGTCTTTTTATCAAGAAACCCATAAATAACCTGAGCGCCAGCACGTTCTAAATTTCTAGCCCACTTTATATTCGCCTCTTCATCAAACCGAGCGTTTAATTCTACCACCGCCGTTACGGACTTACCGGCTTCAGCAGCTTCAATTAGTGCCATAACAATCGGTGAATCATCACTGGTGCGATACAATGTTTGCTTGATCGCTAAAACGTTACTATCGCGAGCAGCCTGATTCAAAAATTGGACTACCATATCAAAACTTTCATATGGATGATGCACTAATAAATCTTTCTCCTGAATTGCTGCAAAACAATCCCCACCGTAACTTCGCACTGTTTCAGGAAACTTTGCTCTAAAAGTTGGAAACAATAAATCAGGCCTTCCAGAGGAGGAGATCAGCATGGCAGTATCCGCCATACCAAGAAGACCGTTAACTTTAACAATATCATCCATTTTGACAGCTAAACTGCGAGATACAAACTGCAATAGGTTGTCAGAGATATCCCCATTTACCTCAAGACGAATCACATTTCCGCGTCGCCGTTTTTTTAGAGCTGATTCGAATACCCGCACCAAGTCTTCAGCTTCTTCCTCTAGTTCTATATCACTATCTCTTAGAATGCGAAACTGTTCTACCCCTACTATTACAGAATCTAAGAATAGCTTATCAAGAAACTTTTCAACTAATTGTTCAAGAGGTAAAAATCTTAACTGACCATCGGCACTAGTTGGAAGACCAATAAACCTAGGGACACTTGCTGGTAGAGTTACCAAAGCTGGACTCCGCGAGTTATCACGAAGACTTTGAAGTTCAAGCAAAAGAGAAAATCCAAAATTTGCAATAAATGGAAATGGATGCGCAGGATCTATTGCAAGAGGAGTTAAAACAGGAAATAGCCACTTTTTAAAATACTCTCCTGACCATTCTAATTCTTTACAGTCAAGTTCTTCTAAATCAACTACCGTTATCCCATTATTACTTAGTAATTTTCGTAGTTGGTGCCAGCAATTCTGTTGTCGTACCATCAATTTTGCAGCCCGTGCATTGACCGCTTCAAGCTGTTGAATTGGCGTAAGGCCATCCTGACTAAGTTCAGTAACTCCTATCTCAACCTGACCATACAGGCCAGCTGCTCGAACCGTATAAAATTCATCAAGATTGGAAGCGGAGATAGATAAAAAACGCAAACGTTCTAATAGAGGATGAGAAACATTTTCAGATTCCTCGATAACCCGCTCGTTAAATGCCAGCCATGAAAGCTCCCGATTGATATATTTTTCCTCAACAGGAAAACAATCCAATTTGTTTGTGTAAATATTTAAAACTTGTGACATTGCCTACCGCTTAATTTTCTAATTTAGAATCTAGCGTAACCATTCATCGAATAAAACAAGTGCCTCAAACAATTTACCGTAATTTCTTCAATAATTTCCAAGTTTGTTATTAACATTATTAAGGACAACTTTAGCTAAAGGTATAGTTACCTGTCTTTTTTCCGCTAACGTCAATTGATCAATTTCTGACACAATCAATCGTGCCGACAAAAACGATCTTTCCATCCTGACTAGAAAATACTGAATTACATCGTCCCCAACTTTAAGCTGCCTATCATAAAACATTTTTTTCATTATAGATTCTAGCAACTTATCATCCGGATGTTCAATACTAATTGCAGGCATAGCTCGAATACGAGATTGAAGGTCAGGCAATCGGAAATTTAAGCTTGTTGGAGGAAGTGAAGCAGTAAATAAGATATGCCCCCCCCTTTCTCCCATCAAATTATATAAGTGCAATAGCTCCTCTTCAGGAATATCATCTATTAAATTCTCAATTAAAAGTGCAGAAGCTTCTGATATGCTCTCCACGATTTTAGCTATACTAATTTCATCAACTTTAATTTGGTGAGCGAGGCTTCGTAACCTCCATATCTCTCCCAAATGAGTTTTTCCACAACCTGGTGGCCCATAGAAAAGAACCCCGGTAGAAGGCCATTCTGGCCACTGGTCGACCCATAGCATAGCCGTCATGTTACATGGTGCAACCACATAGCTATCTCGATCCAAGGAAGCTGAATGTCCAAGTTTTAAAGGTAGTTGTTTACTAACCTGCCTGCTCGGCATACTTATCGCTACCACCTTTAATCAAAACTTGGTTTATTCGTATTGGCCTCTTCATGACCCTGATAAGTGTCACTTTCAAGATATTTATCAACGCCAAACCGTATAATCACACCTAATAGCGCAGCAACAGGAAGAGCAACCATCATTCCAACAAACCCAAACAGAGTACCTCCACCAAGTACGGCAAAGATTACCCAGACAGGATGCAAACGAATTCGGTCACCCACCAATTTTGGTGTCAAAAACATTCCTTCACCAATTTGCCCCACAACAAATATTCCTGCAATCACTCCAATTCGCCAAACTTCATCAAATTGCAAGCAAGCAAGTCCTACACAGACAATCAACCCACCGAGAGAACCTAGATAAGGTACAAATGAAATAATTCCAGCAGCAAGACCAATAGCAACACCAAAATTAAGCCCGGCAGCACTTAGAGTACCGGCATAAAATACGGATAATATAATGCAAACCATGCCTGTTCCACGAACAAACCCAGAAAGGGTGCTATCCATTAATTTAACTTGACCTCGGATTGTCTCAGCATGCGATCTGGGCAACCAAGAGTTTACGCGTTCAACGATTGCATCCCAATCACGAAGAAGGTAAAAAGTAACAACAGGCGTTATTACAATAAGGGCAAATAAATTGACTAGCGCCATTCCACCCGCCCAAACATTTCCAATTATACCGAGTACGAATTGGGCTGCGCGTTCAGAAAATTTTTCAATTACTGCTTCGGCACGATCGGCCTGACCCGGCTCAATTTTGTTGGCCCATTTCTCAATCATTGGCTCTGCCCAGCCTCTAGCTGCTTGAAAATACTGGGGTAAATTTTCAAGAAACTCTATAATCTGCCCCTGAAGCAACGGAACCGCAAAAATAAGAAAAAGTACAATGACAACTATAAAGGCAGTGGTGATGATTGTTGTCGCTATTGTTCTTGAGAGGCCAAAACGCTCCAGACGATCCGCTACTGGATCTAAAAAATAAGCCACTGCAAAACCAGCGACAAATGGCAGTAGAATTTCCTGAAACAGCACCAATAAAATGACAACTAGGGCCAAAATCGATACCCAAGCACTAGTATATATAACAAGCGATTTGTTCACGACAAGAACTGTTCCCTTAATTTATATTTGTATTTTTTAAACCATCAGTAGTGTGCAACGACCATCCTTCTAAATCATAGCTTAAGTGCAAATTCAATTGCTTAAGGGCAGTAATTAATTGATCTAACTCTCCCAAATAATGAATATTTAATTCTGCCATGTGCCGAGAAAGAGAAGTTATATTTATATTTTTCACAATAGCGAGGTCGCTTAGTTTTCCCCTTATTTCAATCCAATCACGCAAGTGTAATAAGGGTATCGAAATTCTCATAACATTTTCCAAACCGAACTTCAGAACGTTATCCTGTTTCCAGGTTTCTTGTATACTTTTCGATATTTTATTGGCAGTGCGCAATAGTATCTCGTTAAAACTTTCTCCATCCATACTTTCAAACACAGCCTTAAGTTGTTCACTTCCCTGAGCATTAATGAAATTGATGCTCACATTCAATTCTATACGACTGGGCACCCGTTTTAAAATTTGATCTATATTCTGCTCCCAATCTAAATTATTGCCCGAATCACTAGCATTAAGTTTCAACTCTTTTTGATTAACACCATTAAAACCTTCAAAGGTTTTAACCGTCACTTTAGCTATCGAAATTATAACTTCATCCACATCATATCGTTTAGCTAACGGTAGAAGAGAACCCCACGTTGTTGCCATCAGAGTTCTAGCATTAACCAACTCGATATCTGTTATATCCCCCAAAGGTACAATCAATGGCACCAATTTGTTATCGCTTGCCTGTACCAACCACGAATTACTCCAACTTCTTGGTTCTTGCCACAATATACGTTCTCCATTAGGCAATTCTAATATTGGTATTACAAGTCTTTCTTTGCTTTTTGCCTCCGCAAATCTAATATGGTTAATTTTTAAAAAGTTACTCACATCGTAACGCTTAAAGTTAAAGGTGAGTGTAGCCTTATATCTTATTGATGATAATAGCTCTTTCTCAATAACATAACTTTCAATCATTTCCTCAATCTTTTGTGGGGTCACACCCTCAAGAAACTTAATATCTTGTGCTATCACAAGCCGATCACAAAGTTTCTTAAATGCTAAAGATCGCCCTTTCTCAAGCGCAGCGACACGAGCATCCGCAGAGGAAGCAGCGGATAAATCAACCACAATGTTACCTACAGAATAAATGGATTCATTAGCTTCCAATTTGCTTATACAATTACTTAAAATGCACACAAATATTGCGCCATACATAAATAAACATAGAATTCGCGACTGTGCCATTTGAGAATGCCCTAACATAAAGTATGCTGTCCGACAGCATGTACTTTTTTTTACCGATACTGTTAAGTATGGGCGCTATAATACTTTAGCTAAAGCAACATAAGTAAAAAAAAAATTAATAATATAGGTTTTAAGGATAATCTGTGACAAAAAACCTCAGTTTAGGAGTTTTAATTTCTGGCGGTGGGACTAATTTGCAAGCTCTTATAAATGCCTGCAGTGATCCAGATTATCCTGCCAGTATATCCCTGGTTATTTCCAATCGTGATGATGCTAAGGGATTAGATAGGGCCCGCAAAGCTGACATCAAATGTTTAGTAATACCACACACCAACTTTAAAAATAGGGAAGCGTTTGATAAAAAAATTTGCAATGCACTACTAGATGCAGATATTGACTTGGTCTGCTTAGCGGGTTTTATGCGCATTCTTGGGTCACCTTTCGTTGACTTTTGGAAAAATCGACTAATAAATATTCATCCCTCTCTGCTACCTTCATTTAAAGGCTTAAACACACATTTAGAGGCTTTAAAAGCCGGAGTACGCATTACTGGTTGTACAGTTCATTTCGTAAGAAATGAACTGGATTGCGGCCCCATAATTGCTCAGGCTGCAGTACCAGTATTACCTGACGATACAGAGCAAAGTTTAGCGAAAAGAGTGCTTGATCAAGAACATCTTTTATATCCGTTAGCTATAGAACTTATCGCACGCAATCGAATAAAAATTACAAATGATGTCGTTCAAATATCAGGCGCGAACAGAAACTATAAAAATGTCTTGATTAACCCAGATTTTGAGTAAATTCAAAAATTTTACCGGGTTCATATTAAACAACAAACGTATAATATATGAAATTGTGGTTGGCTTGGCCGTTGCTTACAAAATAATCATCATACAGAATACCATCCTTAATCTAAACTTGAATAGAAAGTAATTACAGTAATGAAACTTGTTACATTTGAATTTAAAGGCTCTGAACTACTCGGGCACTGCAACCCAACACTCCAAAAAGTATTTCCACTTTTAGATAGTAAATCACTTTATAAGAATAACATGTTAAATCTTATAAAAGCCCACCCCCTTATCCAGAAAGATTTACCAATCGAAGGTGATGGAATTGACCTTAATGAGGTGAAGTTAAAGGCTCCAATTCCTAAACCGAAAAAAAATATTTTTTGCGTAGGAAAGAATTATTTTGATCATGCTCAAGAATTTACACAAAGTGGTTTTGATGCAACCAGTAAACGTGGCGACAATATTCCAGATAACCCCATAATTTTTACGAAAGCGCCTACCACCATAATTGCTGATGGCGACCATATTCCGTCCCATCATGATTTGACTACTCAAATGGCATATGAGGCAGAGTAAGCTGTAATCATTGGAGAAGGCGGACCTCATATTAGCAAACAAACTGCGCAATATCACATTTTCGGTTACACCATA
>CAYRUX010000249.1:0-7119 GCA_964427515.1 uncultured Rhizobiaceae bacterium | reverse complement strand
TTGAGCAAAAAATACTGCTCCCACCTGACGTATCACTTCTAGAAAACAATAAAATGTAACCACGTGTATCCCTGCAGCCCATAAAATACCCCATATCGCCGTAGTTCCGTAATCGTTGATACTTACCATACCATCTGTCAGGAACATAACCGGTAGCAAACCCAGTGCTGCAGTTAGTAATATGCCACTGACAAGTGATAGAGAACCTGATTCCGGGGGCCTTAATAGTTTTGCGCCTACATTTGATGCTGCTGCTGCTAGTGCAGCAACTAGAGCAATCATTACATACATCCAGGATTTAGGCGCAGGAAGGTTTCCTTCCGGGATAATTACTACCAAGACGCCTATAGCGCCCAGCATTATACCCATCGAACTTAGCATTCGAAATTTCTCGATTTTAAATAAAAATGCTAGTGCGTAGGTAAGGCCAGGGACTAGTGCCAATATGAGCGTTAATATGCTCGCCTGAATTTTATCCGCAACTGATGCTAAAACCATTACCGGCAAAATGAGAGACGCAACCGCTAAAAATGTATATTGCCGAATGTGAGCTAGAGTAAGCTTTGGAATGTCTCTTTTTAGTATAGCCATTGCCCCAGCGACAAACCCAGAAATCAATGCAACCCAGAAGGTATATGCAACGAATGGAAATTCTGCGGACATTGCAAGTTTATTAGCAGAAGTGATTCCGCCATACGCGGCACCAGCAATAAACAGCATAACCGTTGGGAGGATGAGGCTTTTCCACTTATGCTGAGCAGTTCGCGCTTTTGTCTCTGTACGATTTCCCATTTATATTTTCCTAAACTTATGAATCATTAGGTTTCTTTAATAGAGTTAAGGGTGAAGATTTATTATTTGATATAAGCGCATGCGTAATGCAATTTCCCAAAACCTTTATTTACGACGTGATTCCGGTATAAGCCCTCTTGGCGCAAACCGCATAACCACTAGTAAAATTACACCCATGATAACAAGTCGCATGTGAGGTGCAGATTCAAGCAAGTGTGTCCTAAGAGGATTATCTTTAGAAAGCGTTGAAGTTACGCCATCCATTAGCCAGAGACCAGCTGGTTCTGCCTCAATCCAGACAAACCAAATAAGGAAACCGCCCAAAACGGATCCCCAATTATTTCCAGAGCCACCGATAATCACCATAATCCATATTAAAAAAGTGAACCGCAATGGTTGGTATGATCCAGGGGTAAATTGGCCGTCTATAGTTGTAAGCATAGCACCGGCAATACCTATAACAGCCGATCCAATAATAAATATTTGAAGATGGCGTGATTTTATGTTTTTTCCCATAGCCCCCGCAGCTTGCTCATTGTCGCGAATAGCTCTCATCATTCGGCCCCAAGGTGATTTTAGTGCTCGCTCTGAAAGGGTTATGATTACTACAAGTACGGTCAAAAATAGACCCGCATAACAAAGCTTGACAAAAATACTCGAAGCTTCAACCACATCTGCACTTAGCCAAGTTGTAAAATTGTTGAACCAGGAACTACCCTGTAGGTCTAATTCATACGGAACAGGCCGTTCCAAACCTGTGACGTTTTTCACGCCGCGGGCAAGCCAGTCCTCGTTTTTTAAGATAGCAATAACAATTTCGGATATGCCTAACGTAGCTATGGCAAAATAATCTGATCGCAGACCCAAAGCAATTTTTCCTATAAACCAAGCAATTCCAGCGGCAAAAAGACCACCTATTAGCCATGAAAAAATAATTGGCAGACCGAGGCCACCGAGATAACCAGTTTTGGCACTGTTTACGGCTTCTATTGCTTCAGTTGCTGGTTCAAAATATATACGAGCTACGAAATAGCCCGCGATAATTATGATAGCACTGATAAGCGAGCGACCAAAGCTAGGCTTGGAGTATCGGCGAACTATTATGACTAAACCTGCCGTTACTATTAGAATAATTCCTGATATCACCAGATGCCAACCACCTGCTGCCCACGCTTCGCTTATAGGTGCCTTAGAAACGAGTACTGTCGCTAGCCCACCAACAGCCGCAAACCCCATCACGCCTACGTTAAATAATCCGGCATAACCCCATTGCATGTTAAGGCCAAGCGCCATGATAGAAGAAATTAGGCAAAGATTAATAATTGTGAGCGCTACTGACCAAGATTGACCAAAACCTACAGCGGCTAGAAGTCCCACCATTATGACAAAGAGATAGGGTGGGCGGAGCAACACTTTATTCATGTTGAACGACCATAAAATATTCCGGTTGGTCTTATGAGAAGCACAACCACGAGTATTACAAACGAAATGGCAAATTTGTAATCTGTTGAAAGGAATTGGACCAAGCTATCGGGAGCCCAGTTCTCGGGCAATAAATATCTTAAGAATTTCTTGTAGGCGTATGTAATTGTAACTTCTGAAAAAGCGATTATGAAGCCTCCTACAACCGCACCTAGCGGGTGTCCTATGCCACCAACTATTGCTGAAGCAAAAATCGGGAGTAGCAACTGAAAATAAGTGAAGGGCTTAAAACTTTTATCGAGACCATAAAGCATTCCAGCGGTAGCAGCTAGAGCCGACGCGATAATCCAAGCTATTAATACTACTCGTTCAGGACTAATTCCTGAAAGAAGTGCTAAATCTTCGTTGTCAGAAAATGCTCTCATAGCTTTTCCTGTCCGTGTTCTCTTCAGAAACCTAAACAACGATACTACTAAGATAAATGTTAGAACAATGGTTAGGGCTTGAGTTAGTTTAATTGCCAAGCCCTCATTAAGTCCTGTAGACTGTTTGAATTCCCCAGCTTTCAGAAGAAAACGAGATCCGTCAGAAAAACGTCTATCGTCAGGTCCAATAATAAACCGGACCACACCATTCATTACAAACATCACACCAATTGAGGTTAATATGTAGATTACAGATGGGGCTTTGGCTCTTCTATAGAATCGATAAACTAGTCGGTCAGTTGTCAGACAAACAGCGATAGTTGCAATAATACCGATGGGTAAAGCGAGAAGAGCAACTGGGAGAGGTGCTATGCTGATGTTTAAAGACTGGAGCCACCAGGTTATTAGAATTACTACCATGGTACCAAATGCCATTGTGTCACCATGCGCGAAATTAGCAAATCGTAATATCCCGTATATTAATGTGACCCCCAACGCACCTAACGCTAACTGAGACCCATACGTTAATCCAGGAAGTAAAACAAAGTTAGTAAGCAGCACCAGAGCATCTAGGATGTCACTCATAGCCTATCCGCCAAGGAATGATCGTTGCACTTCTGGGTTATTCAGAAGTTTTTCAGCATTGTCGGAAAATCTGTTTTCACCGGTAACTAATACATAACCTCGGTCGGCAATCGAAAGAGCTTGTGTCGCATTCTGTTCTACCATAAGTACTGCGATACCCTTATTTCGAATTTGTAGAATTCGATCAAATAGCTCATCCATCACTAGTGGTGAAACCCCCGCAGTCGGTTCATCAAGCATAAGAACTTTTGGCTCCATCATTAAAGCCCTTGCTACGGCAACCTGTTGTCGTTGCCCCCCAGAAAGTTCTCCCGCCATCTGGTACCTTTTTTCTCTAAGAACGGGGAAAATTGAGAAGACATGATCGATCGTGGGGGAAAAATTATCAGTTCGCAAATAGGCACCGATTTCTAAATTTTCTAGAACCGTCATTGTTGTGAAAATATTCTGATTTTGAGGAACAAAACCCATCCCGAGCTTCACCCGTGATTGAGGTTTTAGGTGAGTAATATTCTTACCATCAAGATAAACATTTCCACTATTTAATTCTAGCATGCCAAAAAGAGCTTTCATGGCTGTAGATTTGCCAGCCCCATTTGGCCCAACGATTACAACAATCTCTCCCAATTCAACGTTAATAGTGCAGTTTTGCAAGATGTTTACAGCACCATAACCACCGACCATATTTTCTCCAGCGAGAAAGCTCATAGGCTTAACTTCATGACGGCGCGCGCGGCCGGTTTTTTGACCCCTTGCCGAGATAAGCTTCTATAACTCGACTATCTGATTTCACTTGTTCAGGCGTACCTTTCATTAAAACTGAGCCTTCCGCCATAACAATGACGGGATCACATAGGCGAGAAATAAAATCCATATCGTGTTCTATCATACAGAAAGTATAACCGAGATCTCTATTAAGGCGTAAAATAGCATCGCCAATCAAGCGTAGTAGGGTACGATTTACGCCGGCTCCAACTTCGTCAAGAAAAACGATTTTTGCTTCTACCATCATTGTTCTTCCAAGCTCTAAGAGTTTTTTTTGCCCACCAGATAAGTTGCGAGCCTCTTCCTGAGCTAGTCCAGATAGTCCAAGGAATTCCAGAACTTCATTAGCCTTTTCTTTAATTGCAGTCTCTTCTTCGGCTACTTGCTTTGGCCGAAACCAGGCATTTAATAAGTTCTCCCCGCGCTGCCCACCAGGGACCATCATTAGGTTTTCTATGACGGTAAGAGTTCCAAATTCCTGGGGAATTTGAAATGTTCGTAAAATACCACGATGGAACAACTCATGGGGAGGAAGGCCGGTAATTTCAGTTTGGTTTAGAAAGACATGTCCGGAAGACGGTTTGTACATTCCAGCTATGACGTTAAATAGAGTTGTTTTCCCGGCACCATTTGGTCCGATCAGGCCGGTGATAGAACCGGTAGAAATCTGAAGGTTGGCACCATCTAAGGCTCGGAGGCCGCCAAAATGCTTGTGTAAATTATCAACACGAATCATGGCACGCTCTTTGACGCACGTTATTTAAAACGGTAACACCTTAACGCAATGTCGTATTAAGGCGGTAGGCGCAATGGTTCGGGATCAAAGCCCAAACCATTGCTATTAACGCTATTTAGTGGACTGCGATTGTTTTGAATGCGCCACTCGTGACCTCAAGTTCTTTATAGGAACCTGACGCCTCTCCAACACTCGTAAGCTCAACATTGCTTGCACCTACATAATCAACGTCGCCGCCATCGGCTAATATTTTCAATCCTTTAGCAAGCTCTCCCGGTAAAATTTGTTCTCCAGGTGCATTTGCCACATCCATTATCTTAGACTGAATTTTACTACGGTCTGTGGAACCTGATGCTTGCATGGCGAGGGCAATTAGGGCGGCGGCATCATAAGATTCAGCTCGGAATGGTCCGTCTCCGTCAACTCCGCCAGCTTTAGCGACGTCTAGAAACTGTTTAGCCCCATCAGATTCTGAACCGGGTACGGTACCAAACGAACCAACTAAACCAGCTCCAATATTGTCGATCAGTGATTGTCCAATCATTCCATCAGCTAAAATAAAGTTTTCGAAGGCACCTGTATCGAGAGAAGTCTGGATAATACCTTTGCCACCTTGGTCAAGATAACCGAAGACCACAAGATGTTCTGCTCCAGAGGCAGCTAGCGCTGCGACCTCAGCAGAATAATCGCCTTTTCCGTCTTCGTGGGCAGCAGTCATTTCCACTGTTCCGCCATTAGCTTCGAATGCTGCCGTAAAACTACCTTCTAGTCCTTTACCATAGTCATTATTGGTATAGGTTACGGCTACGCTATTAATACCACGTCCTTTAACTATATCAGCTAAAACCTGGCCCTGACGAGCATCCGATGGAGCAGTTCTAAAGAAGTAACCATTATCTTCGATGGTCGTTAAAGCAGGGGAGGTTGCTGAAGGCGATATCATAACCACGCCGTTGGGAATTGCAGTATTATTAGCAATTGCCGTTGTTACGCCAGAACAGTCTGCGCCCATAATTGCTGCAACGCCGTCAGAGGTAATTAATCGTTCTGCTGCAGCTGTAGCCGCGGCGGCATCAATACAAGTAGAGTCGGCTCGCACTGAGACGACAGTTTTGCCACCTAGCAGATTTCCAGAATCTGAAACTTCCTTTAAAGCGAGTTCTGCTGATGCGGCCATTCCCGGGGTAAGTGATTCTATCGGTCCGGTAAAGCCAAGTATAACGCCAACCTTAATTTTATGATCGTCAGCCTTAGTTTCAGTACTGGTTATTAAGCCAGTTACTCCTATAAACGCTATGGCTAACGTTGTAAGTAAAAATCTGAATTTACATTTCATTTTTGTGAATCTCCCTGATTGCGATTAGCAGCGATATTCCAATACCAAGCTTCTTTGGCACTAAGAAGTTCTTATTGTGGGCCAAGTATCAATTAAAATCTAGTATTCAATATAAATTACTAAAACAGGATAGAGTAATTATATTGATTTCTTCATATAAGAAGGTACAAAGCTACACGCCTAAATCATAGAAATTTATTAAGTAATATACATGTGAGAGGAAATATGAACGCTGTCGAAGAACGAAATTTAAAGATTATAACTGATGTGTGTGAAGCATTTAATCAGCATGATGCAGAGGGTATACTTAACCATTTTACAGAAGATTCAGTTTGGCTTGCTTCGCGAGGAGAGCAACCAGAAGGTCTCAGATTAAGTGGTAAAAATTCAATTCGGAAGATGTTACATCAGAGATTTACGTCCATTCCAGATATGGCTTGGGAAATTCACAGCCACTGGGTAGGAGGTAACCGGGGTTGTTCAGAATGGACGGTGACGGGAAACGAATTAAACGGAAATACTCTAAATTGGCTGGGCTGTGATCTTTGGGTTTTGCGCGAAGATGGTATGATTACTCGTAAAGATACATATTGGAAATATGCAGGTGGCGAGTAGGCTGATTTTTAAGTTAAAAGCCTATTAATTACTGATAAGTGGATTTCATGTTACGTCAAATCACAAGTGCGGAGTACTTCAGCTACGGGCTTCGACCAAACGGACCACCTAATTTACCAGGTGGTCCATAGATTTGATTATTTTCCCGTTTCGCATTGGCATGCATTGAGGGTCAAGTTCTTGTACCACTTCGTGGCCACTTTCATTCAGAAGGCAAAGGAATTCTTCAAGTCGTTGCATTGAACCTGTAATGTTACCATCTGGCCAACCGGCAATATCGTGCAAAACTAAATTAGACCATTGTCTTGATTCTATTTGTTGCATGCCTGTGGAGACCCAACCGTCCGGATCCTCCCAGTCTCGAGTTATAGCATTGAACATCACACATGTGTACCGTCCGGCTGATAGGTCAGAAATATGAGCATGTTTAAATACTCTGGAAT
>CAYRUX010000248.1:0-7774 GCA_964427515.1 uncultured Rhizobiaceae bacterium | reverse complement strand
CAGCGGGCGCACCCCTAACCGCTGCAACAGCCGGTATAAGCTTGCAAAAACCAATTTCTGGACGAGGTAACATTTATAGATGTAATTGTCTAAACGGCGAGTTCACTTTAATTGATGAATCATACAACGCCAGCCCAGTTTCAATGAAAGCAGCAATTCAGGCGTTAAATGAAATTGAACTAAAAGGAAAGGGAAAGAGAATTGCTGTGTTAGGGGATATGTTAGAACTTGGATCCAAAGCATCCGAGTTACACGCAGCATTATCTACTGAGATCCTTCGTAATGACATTAGTTCAGTTTTTACAGTGGGCAGCCTTATGGCGATCCTATACAGCGAGTTGCCGAAAATACTTCAAGGATACCATGCTAGTTGCTCTTTAGAAATGATTCGAGTTTTGCAGGAGACAATAGATGAAAATGATGTGGTTCTTATAAAGGGTTCTAATGGTAGCAAAATGAAAGTGCTAGTAGACGCACTTTTAGAACCGTTATCTGGGAACGGAGTAAATTAAGCATGTTATATAATTTACTAGTACCCCTTTCTGATTCAATTAGCTTTCTTAATATTTTCCAATACATCACATTTCGAGCTGGCGCGGCAATTGTAACTGCTCTAATTGTCAGTTTCCTGATTGGGCCTGTTCTAATTCGAACTTTAAGAGCACGTCAAAGTAGAGGGCAGCCCATTCGAACAGATGGCCCTCAATCTCATCTTGAAACTAAAAAGGGTACCCCCACTATGGGGGGGTTTCTCATTCTTTTAGGCGTGCTTGTTGGAACTTTATTGTGGTCTGACCTTACAAACTCGTACGTATGGATAATACTTTTTGTTACTTTTAGCTTTGGTGCAGTTGGTTTTGTAGATGATTATATGAAATTGAGCAAAAACTCTAGTCAGGGGTTTCCGACAAAACTTAAGTTTCTAATTGAAGTTTGCATCGCATTAATCGCGACATTTTGGATTATTTCTGTTTCTGACAGTACTTTAGCAAATGGACTCGCATTACCCTTTGTAAAAAGTGTGTTGGTAAACCTCGGGTGGTTTTTCATTCCATTTTCTGCTCTGGTAATTGTGGGTGCTTCTAATTCAGTTAACTTAACTGATGGTTTAGATGGGTTAGCAATTGTACCAATTATGATTGCTGCGCTTAGTTTTGCTCTAATCTGTTATCTGGTAGGGAATTCCGTATTTTCTGGATATTTACAGGTGCACTATGTGGCCGGGTCCGGAGAACTTGCAGTGTTCTGCGGAGCACTAGTAGGCGCGGGGCTTGGTTTTTTGTGGTTCAATGCTCCTCCAGCCATGGTGTTTATGGGAGATACAGGCTCCCTTTCAACTGGCGCTGCATTAGGTACAGTAGCTGTTATAACAAAGCATGAACTTGTGCTGGTAGTAATAGGTGGCCTCTTTGTATTGGAAACTATTTCAGTCATCGTTCAAGTAGCTTCTTTTAAATTAACTGGTCATCGTATTTTTCAAATGGCTCCACTCCATCACCACTATGAAAAAAAAGGTTATGCCGAGCCAACTATCGTTATTCGCTTCTGGATAATTGCCGTGATTCTAGCCCTTGCCGGCCTTGCAACCCTGAAACTTAGATAAACCTATGGTAGCAAAAACCCCACATTTTAAAGGTATTGCCCTAGTTTTAGGTCTTGGGAACAGTGGGGTGGCGGCAGCGAAAGCGCTTATGGCTTCAGGAAATAAAGTTTTAGCATGGGATGACTCTGAATCACGGAAACTAGAAGCTGCCCTAGAAGGAATATCAATAAGCAAAAAGAATCATTTTCATTGGAAAGATATTGAAGTTCTTGTTGCGAGCCCAGGTATTCCGTCTGATCATCCAATAATCTCTGATGCGCAAAATGCTAATGTAGAAGTTATGGGAGATTTCGAATTACTTTGGCGAGCAAACCCCAGTAGTAAGTATATTGGTATTACGGGGACTAACGGAAAATCTACAACAACGGCGTTAATTGGACATATTTTTCAAAAAGCAAAGTGTATCAGTGAAGTTGGTGGCAACCTTGGTATTCCAGCGTTGAAACTCAAAACATTGTCTGCGAAGGGAACATATGTTCTTGAGGCATCATCATTCCAACTTGACCTAACTCTTAACATGTCTTTCACGGTAGCAATATTATTAAATATATCACCAGATCACCTTGATCGACACGAGCATATGAACAAATATATTAAAGCCAAAAAAAACATTTTTCGTCCGGGGAAACTTAAAACAGCTATAATTGGAATTGATGGAAAAGAGACATTTAATGTTTATCAAGAGCTAACGAAACGTAAAGATTTAAATGTAATTCCGGTAACCACTACAGCTTTAAATTCTTTTAATCACAGTGTGACTGTGGAGGATGGTTTATTAAAGGATAAAAACCAAATCATCTGTAATTTAAAATCTGCCGCAGCACTTCCCGGAAAACACAATTGGCAAAACGCGGCAGCCGCTTATGCGGCGGCTCGAGCGCTCGGTATAAACACACGGACGATTGTTGATGCTTTACTGAGTTTTCCTGGCTTGGCTCACAGAATGGAGCTTGTTGCCACTATAGATGGCGTAAAATTTATAAATGACAGTAAGGCAACAAATATCGAATCAACAGCACAAGCATTAGCCTGTTTCCAGTCTGTTTATTGGATTGCGGGGGGGCGATCTAAATCCGATGGTCTAGAAGTACTTGAGCCATTTTACGGGCACATCTTACATGCCTTTCTGATTGGAGAGGCAAAATCAACTTTCTCTAATAAACTTAGTGGGCGGGTTAAAAATAGCCAGTGTGGAACTCTTGCTAAAGCAACAAATGAGGCAGCTAGACTAGCTTTTGCAAATCGTCGTAATAAAGGAGCTACAGTTCTTCTATCGCCAGCCTGTGCTTCATTTGATCAATTTTTAAATTTTGAGGAGAGAGGCAACGCTTTTAAAGGTATAGTTGCTAAACTGAGTCAACAGAAGTTTGTGCATAAAGAAAGCGGTTCATTATGACCAGTTTTTCTCGTACAGACTCGTCAATTCTGGGCAGATGGTGGTGGACCCTGGATAGGTGGACACTACTATCCTTAATTTTGTTGTTTGCAGTCGGCGCAATTCTTACAGTAGCGGCGAGCCCTGAGGTCGCAATTCAACGAAATGGGGATCCTTTTCATTTTGTACGCCATCAATTTGTCTTCATGATCCCGGCTCTAATCATAATGCTGACAGCCTCGTTGTTAACACCGCGAGGGACACGGCGACTTGCAGCAGCTCTTTTTACTATTAGTCTTATATGTGTTCTAGCGACCCATTTTATTGGAACAGAGGTAAAGGGTGCAACGCGTTGGTTGGCGGTTGGTGGTTTAAGTTTCCAACCATCTGAATTTATTAAACCATGCTTCGCGGTAGTTGCGGCCTGGATGTTTGCAGAATACAAAGAAAACGAGAAATTTCCCGGGAGAACTATTGCTGCTATTCTACTGGTAACTGTAGTTGCCTTACTTTTACTTCAACCAGACTTTGGCATGACTGTAACAGTTGCTGCTGTCTGGTTTGTACAGTTTTTTCTTGCCGGCCTGTCATTATGGTGGGTGGGTTTAGCGTTAGCATCATCGCTTGGTCTTGTGACAGCAGCGTATAGTGTATTCCCTCATGTAGCCAAAAGAATTGATTTTTTTATTGACCCTTCTTCTGGAGATGGTTATCAAGTTCAAACCTCTTTGACCGCATATCAGCAAGGAGGAATATTAGGAAGGGGGCCGGGTGAGGGAATTGTAAAAACAAGTCTCCCAGAACCGCATACAGATTTTATTTTTGCTGTTGCTGCTGAGGAGTTCGGCATGTTGGCAGCTCTCGCTATTGTAGCTTTATTTTCATTTATTGTCCTTCGTGGCTTGACACGCGTAATTAGAGACGCGGATTTATTTGTGCTGTTAGCAGTAGCTGGTTTACTTACACAGTTTGGCCTGCAGGCATTAATTAATATGGGAGTTACCGTTCAGTTACTCCCTGCAAAAGGAATGACATTACCTTTCGTGAGTTACGGTGGCTCCTCCCTTATTGCTAGTGCTTTAGGTATGGGGATGGTACTAGCCCTTACGCGGAGTGGCTATAGACAAAAGGCTTCAGCGTCATGAATGAAAAAGCTAGCAAGATATCCCCAATAATCCTCGCTTCAGGAGGGACAGGGGGACACTTATTCCCCGCACAGGCTTTGGCAACAGAGCTCAAAACACGTGGCCACAAACTAATATTATTAACTGACTATAGAGGTTATAATTTTAGTGTAACACTGTCTGATATCGAAAAACATAGTATTAGATCTGGCACGCCTCTGGCTCCAGGGTTGGTAGGCAAGGGGCTTGGTATTATTAGGGTGCTAATCGGCGTTCGCGAAGCTGGAAAGTTACTTCACCGTATTCAGCCTTCAGTTGTTATAGGCTTTGGTGGTTATCCATCTGTTCCAGCATTGATAGCCGCAAGTCGTAAAGGCGTCACTACGGTAATCCATGAGCAAAATGCAATACTAGGCCGCGCAAATAAGCTACTTGCTTCTCGCGTATTATGTATTGCGACTTCATTTGAAAACACAATCGGAATTGCGTTAAAAAACAATGAAAAAGTTACGCATACAGGAAATCCCGTTCGAACATCAATAGCGGAGCTTGGCAAACTTCAATATCCACAAATTGAAACTAACGGGCCGATAAACATACTTGTTACTGGCGGGAGTCAAGGAGCAAGGTATTTTTCAGAATTGATACCAGAGGCCATCAAGTTATTATCTCCACAGATAAAGACTCGAATAAATATTAACCAGAACTGTCGTCGTGAAGATCTTGAGAAGATAAGGAACAATTATCAAATAAATGGTATTAAAGCTGATGTGGATGTATTTTTTGACGACCTTCCAGTTCGGCTTAAAGTGGCACATCTGGTTGTTTGTAGAGCAGGGGCATCCACCCTTGCCGAATTAACTGCGGCTGGTAGACCAGCTATCATTTTCCCATATCCTTATGCAACAGACGACCATCAGACCATTAATAGTCGCACTTTAGAAGAGGCTGGTAGCGCAATAGTATTGCGGGAGGAACAGACGACTTCAGAAAATTTAGCAGATCTTCTTCTGCAATTATTTAAGTCGCCAGACTGGTTTGTAAATGCCGCAAAAGCAGCTTTGAAGATTGGCAGACCTAATGCAACAAAAGCTCTTGCAGATCTGGTCGAAGGCATGGCTTTTTCCAATAAATCCGTATCCAACTCTGGGGTAGGGGGATAGAAATGAAAGTATTGCCCCTTTCCATAGGAACAATTCACTTTGTTGGGATAGGCGGAATTGGTATGAGTGGCATCGCTGAAGTGATGCACAATTTAGGATATGCCGTACAGGGAAGCGACTTATCAGAAAACGGGAATGTTAAACGTCTCAGAGCTCTTGGTATAAAAATTACTATTGGACATGAACGCTCTGCCTTAGGGGATGCGAATGTTGTAGTGATATCTTCTGCTGTAGAAAAAACCAATGTTGAAGCTATGGCAGCAAGGCAACAATTTATCCCAGTAGTAAGAAGAGCTGAGATGTTAGCGGAGTTAATGCGACTAAAGTGGTCCATTGCGGTAGCTGGCACCCATGGCAAAACCACTACCACCTCAATAATTGCTGCATTGCTAGATTGTGCAGATATGGATCCAACAGTAATCAATGGAGGGATTATAAATGCTTATGGCACGAATGGCCGCTTAGGCGCTGGAGATTGGATGGTGGTGGAGGCTGACGAATCAGATGGTAGTTTTATTAAACTTCCTGCAACAGTAGCGGTAATTACAAATATGGATCCAGAACATATGGATTTTTATGGAAATTTTGAAGCTGTTCGAGGCGCCTACCATAATTTTCTTGAAAACCTACCATTCTATGGTTTTGCGGCGTTGTGTGTTGATCATGTTGAAGTACAAGCATTGGTAGGAAAAGTTTCAGACCGCCGAATTATTACCTATGGTCTTAGCCCGCAAGCAGATGTTCGAGCATTTAACATAAAGTCTGACACTTTTGGTTCAACTTTCAATGTAGCACTGTCAGATCGGAGAGCTGTTGAGGGCAACCAAATCATAACTAATCTAAGGTTTCCAATGCTTGGTGCTCATAACATACAAAATGCGCTTGCTGCCATTGTGATCGGTCGCGAAATGGGCCTGTCAACCGAGAGAATTAGGGAGGCACTAAGTGTTTTTAAAGGAGTTAGAAGACGTTTTACTAAGGTAGGGTTCACTGGTGGAATTACCATAATTGACGATTATGGTCATCATCCAGTTGAAATATCGGCGGTCCTCGAATCGGCGAGGAAGGCATACAGTGGTCTTATTGTCGCGGTAGTCCAACCCCATCGTTACACGAGATTAAGAGATTTGTTTGAGGAGTTCTGCACATGTTTCAACGATGCTGATGTTGTGATTGTTGCTGAGGTGCATGCAGCTGGAGAACAGTCAATAAAGGGTTTTGATCGAAATGCGTTGGTTGAAGGATTAAGAAGCCGCGGTCACCGGAAGGTTATACCTCTTACGTCTTCAGGTGAGCTTGCACAAGTCGTCAATAAATTAGTTAAAAGCGGTGACCTGATTGTGTGTCTTGGAGCAGGCACTATTACAAATTGGGCAAACAGTTTAGCTGAAAACATGGAAAGACAGCGGGTAGGAGCGTCAAATCACGAGTTATCAGAAATAGTGGTCTCAGGGGAAGGCTGATGATTAAGAGTGTAGATACTCTAGTCCAACGACTGCCTAAGGTGAGGGGAGAGTATTCGTATGATGTACCACTAAGTCCTATAGCATGGTTTCGGGTTGGAGGTGCAGCCGAAGTATTGTTTTATCCGCGTGACGAAGAAGATCTGGAATGCTTCCTATAAAACAGACCACTAGATATCCCGGTGACCATTTTTGGATCTGGATCAAATATTTTGGTTAGAGACGGGGGTATACCTGGCGTTGTAATTCGATTAGGTAAGAACTTTCGACAAATGGAACTAACTTGGTACGGTAAAACTGCTCACGTTAAAGTTGGTGCGGGTGCAATAGATATTAGTGTTGCCCGTTATTGTCGAGATGCTGGAGTCAGGGGTCTTGAATTCTTGGCTGGAGTACCTGGCACCATAGGTGGTGCGCTCCGAATGAATGCTGGAGCATATGGTTGTGAGATGGCTGATGTTACCGTCGAAGCGCAAGCATTTGATAATTTTGGAAAACGTAGGGCTCTAGTTTTAACTGATTTAGGGTTTTCATATCGACAGTCTAAAATACCAGATAATTGGATTTTTATATCTGCAATTCTTCATGGCTCTCGTGACAAGCTGGAAGCTATAGCCCAGCGCATGAAGGCAATCGAGGTTAACCGGTGCAAAAGTCAGCCACTTCGCACGCGCACGGGTGGAAGTACCTTTACTAATCCACCCGGAGAGAAAGCCTGGAAGCTTATCGATCAGGCTGGATGCCGAGGTTTAAAGTGTGGAGGCGCAATGGTCTCTGAAAAGCATTGCAACTTTATAATTAATACGGGTGATGCTAGCGCAGCAGATATTGAGTGGTTGGGTGAAGAGGTTAGACGCCGGGTAAAGCAAACAAGTGGCATAAATGTTAAATGGGAAATACAGCGCATAGGACTCTCTAAAGATATACAGTCTGGAACAGATATCCAAGCGGAGGATGCAAGGCAATGAATGCGCATGTTGCAGTCATAATGGGAGGGTCGTCTGCAGAGCGCGAAGTCTCGTAGATGACTGGAAGACCAGTGGATA
>CAYRUX010000247.1:0-7000 GCA_964427515.1 uncultured Rhizobiaceae bacterium | reverse complement strand
GATACTTTAGCTCTGATTAAAAAGGAAAAAAATCAGACTAGCGTACTCATGTGGCAACGGGTGAAAGAACAAGTATTAATGCCAGAAAGATATGTATTCCCGGGCTGAGCTGTTGAGACTTGTGACAGATATGTTCACCCTTCCGCAGAGCTGCGTAAAAACCTTTGGTCTCGGCTCTCTCGCTCTTGCAGTCCTTCACGGGCACGTGCGCTAGCCGCTGCTGCAATCCGGGAAACATACGAGGAGACTGGACTTATGCTTGCTGACCCCAGCATTACTACGACTCGCAAAATACAAGATGAATGGCAACCATTTCATGCAAAAGGGTTAGCTCCAGCACTGGATAAACTTGATTATATTTATCGGGCAGTCACACCTCCCCGACGCACTAGGCGATTCAATGCAAGATTTTTCATGGCATCGGCCAATGACTTGCATGGAACAATAACTGGCAATGGGGAATTACACGATATTGCATGGGTTCCGTTATCTGAAGCTCTCGAAATGCCAATTCCTCAAATTACACGCATTGTTCTGAAAGAAATTGAGCGATTATTGGAATGCTCCCCTACCCGAAATAACGTAAAAAAAACACCTTTTTTCCATAGGGTTGGAAAAAAATACATCCTAGAGATGGAGTAATTAATAAACGCTCTCTAGCAACACAAGTTTTTATCACTTAGATCTCACAGAATTACGCACTTGAGAAATTTTTTTATCTGACAACCCATAGCTACGCGCAGATTCTATAATACTATTCCACGTTGAATTTGGCAGAGGTACTCCGTGACGAGTTCTATATCTTCGATTACTTTCCTCCACATCGCCTGGACATAAAACGTTTCCATCCTTATCAATTGGGATAGATGAACGAAAAAAATTAATGTAGGATCTTAACTCTTCCTCAAAACTCCCGTCCTGAGACAGGAATTCATGTGCTATATAAATTGATAGCATCCCATTAACTAGCTTTTTTTCTCCAGTTTTTGAACAACCAGAACCCGTCAATGCACCGGCTAAAACCTCACACATAAAAGAAAGCCCAGACCCCTTGTGCTCACCCATCGGTCGAATTGCCCCGGAGCCGATGCGAACATCGAGTGGCTGAGTAGTTTCATTTGCACCATAAATCAAACAAGGATCATTAGAAAACGTCCCGTCTTTATCAATCAAAGCGTCAGCCATTAGCGGTGCGCCTCCCCCCAGTGCGTTGAGTACTTTACCTTCGGCCACAATTGAGGTTGCGAAGTCTAAAACCAAAGTTTTTTCGTCAAAAGATGGGATGCCTATACATATTGGATTAGTTGAAAGTCGTCGTTCGGTTCCGCCAAACGGAGCCACAAGCAACCCCAGACCGGTAGTATTTACAAAATGAATTGATATTAAACCATTTTCCGCAGCCATTTCACCCCAATCCCCAATTCTTCCCAAGTGGCCAGAATTGCGAAGCGCCACAACTGACAAACCCTGCTCTTTAGCTTTTTCAATACCAAACTGAACTGCAAGCGGGCCAATCGTCTGCCCAAAACCATGATTCCCGTCTAACACACCCAGTGCATCATTTTCATTCACTATTGAGATTACTTGGTCACGTTTTACTCTTCCTTCACTCAACCAATGCAGATATCGGGGCACACGCAAGACACCATGACTCTCATGACCTGAAAGATTAGACTTAGTTAAATAATAGCCAATTCGCCCTGCCTCTTCTTTAGAACACCCTGCTGCTATGAAAATATCTGTAGTAAATTGGCATAAAACATTAGAGTCTACTGTAATACTGTCATTATTTTTGGCTAACATTCTATTCAATTCCTTTTGCGTTCACGAGACAGCATCCCAAGCAATGAAACCAATAGTTGATCCCGTTCTTCTACCAACTGTTCAATAGAACGCCCGTCAGCCTCTTTTTCCACTCCGCTAATTAATTTCTTAGTTGCCTCCAGACTGAGACTTGGGGAACTTCCAAGGGCAGCCCACCAAGTTTCTAGGGCTGGCCCCAAATGCTCAATTGAATGGCGAATTCCACCCCTACCACCCGCTAGGTGTAGGATTAAATTTGGCCCCATTAACGCCCACCGAAGACCAGGCCCATAACAAATAGCCGTATCAACATCTTCTACACTCGCAATATCTTCTGCTACCAAGTGTGCAGCTTCACGCCACATTGCTGCCTGAAGTCTGTTGGCCAGATGGCCCGGGACTTCTTTATTAATACGTATCGCCTGCTTACCACAGTCGTTATAAAATTTAATAGCCCAATTAACTGCAGCGGGATCAGTTTCTTTTCCTCCAACAACTTCAACCAATGGTATTAGATGTGGCGGGTTAAATGGGTGGCCAATAACGTATCGGACCCCACCTTTACGCCCAGCCTGAAGTTCACTAATTAATAGTCCTGAAGAACTGGATGCCAGAACTATATCCTCCGGCATATGATCGTCCAATTTACTAAATAAATTAATTTTAGCATCCTTCTCTTCCGGCCCACTTTCTTGAATAAAATGGCAGTTTGAAACAGCTTCAACAGGATCATCAAAGAAATTAATTTTGTCAGTATTGAGTGCTTCCCCAATCCCCAATCTTTGCATCACAGGCCATGCATTTTCAATAAAACCGAGACAACGCTTTTCAAAACCGGGGGCCGGGTCCCAAACATTAACAGCAAAACCATTTGATAAAAATTGCGCTGCCCAAGATGCACCAATTGTACCGGCTCCAAGAATTGCAACGCGCTCCACCATCTTTGAATCTAACAAGTTCATAACTCTTTTCCCATATATAAATATTTTTTAAATTAGCACACTACATACTTACCCACACTTTGTTATAACATGTGGCACAAATTAATCTCAGCATACAAATTCCATATAGGAGAATAACATTGCATTTCGACGGGACAGCAACATATGTGACAACTCAAGAATTGAAAACCGGTGTTAACGCCGCAATAGCATTAGAGCGCCCTCTACTGGTAAAGGGTGAGCCTGGCACAGGAAAAACTATTTTAGCAAAGGAGATTGCTGAAGCATTGACGGCTCCCTTAGTGGAATGGCACGTAAAATCCACAACAAAGGCTCAACACGGTCTATACGAATACGATGCCGTTGCAAGACTACGCGATGGTCAGCTCGGAGATGAAAATGTGAAAAATATTGCTAATTATATTCTGCCGGGAAAGTTATGGGAGGCCTTTACCTCCTCATCTAAACCTGTACTATTAATTGATGAAATTGACAAGGCGGACATAGAGTTCCCAAATGATTTGCTATTAGAGCTCGATCGCATGGAGTTTTATGTTTATGAAACCAAAGAAACCATCCGAGCGATTCATCGCCCGATAATAATCATTACTTCAAACAACGAAAAAGAATTACCTGATGCTTTCTTACGACGTTGTTTTTTTCATTATATTAGATTTCCCGATAGGGAAACAATGGAAACAATAGTTGAAGTCCACTTTCCAGATATAAAAAAGAGACTAGTTAACGAAGCACTTAATTTATTTTATGATATACGCGAAGTACCAGGATTGAAAAAGAAACCCTCTACGTCAGAATTATTAGATTGGCTAAAATTGCTTATGTCAGAAGACATTTCACCTGAAGACTTGCGACAGACCGAATCATCACAACTTATTCCACCCCTCTATGGCGCACTATTAAAATCTGAACATGATGTGCATTTGTTTGAGCGACTAGCATTTCTTGATCGTCGCAAACAAAGCTAAGAGAAGTTGATGTTTCAAAATTTATTTCGAGAATTACGCAGAGTCGATATACCAGTATCAATCCCTGAATACCTAGATTTAATGTCTTCCATGGACCTAGGTCTTGCCTATTATAGTATTGATGAATTTTATTACCTTTCCCGCACTCTATTGATAAAAGATGAGCGGCACCTTGATCAATTTGATCAAATTTTTTCTCATGTTTTTAAGGGAATTACTTTTTTGGAAGCACCGAATACCCCACCAGATGTTCCCGAAGAATGGCTTAAAAGAATGTCTGAACTACATTTAAGCGAAGAGGAGAAAAAGAAAATCGAGGCCCTGGGGGGCTGGGAGAAACTAATGGAAGCCTTGCGTCAAAGAATAAAAGAACAAGAAAAACGGCATGAAGGTGGTAGTAAATGGATAGGGACAGGGGGCACATCTCCCTTTGGCGCCTACGGTTATAATCCTGAAGGAGTTCGTATCGGTCAAGAAAATAGCCGTCACCAACGTGCCGCAAAAGTTTGGGATAAGCGCGAGTTTCGAGACCTCGACGGAGGTGTTGAGCTGGGCACGAGGAGTATGAAAATAGCCTTGCGCCAGCTACGCCATTTTGCACGCGAAGGGTCAGCTAACCAGCTCGACCTTGAAGACACTATTCAATCTACCGCGCGCAACGGCGGATGGCTTGATCTACGCATGATACCGGAAAGGCATAACGCAACCAAAGTTTTATTGTTGCTTGATGTAGGCGGTTCAATGGACAGACATGTTAAAGAATGTGAACAGCTTTTTTCTGCAGCTAAAAGTGAGTTTAAACACCTAGAGCAATTTTATTTTCATAATTGTGTATATGAGAAAGTGTGGAGGTCTAATCGCCGAAGACATTCTGAGCATATTTCAACTTGGGAACTTATAAACAGTTATAACTCTGAATATAAACTCATATTTGTCGGGGATGCTTCCATGAGTCCGTATGAAATTGTTTACCCCGGAGCCAGTGTCGAACATTCTAACGCTGAACCTGGTCAGCTATGGATCCAACGACTTCTTAATGCATTCCCAAATTATGTTTGGCTTAACCCAATTTGCAAACTCGACTGGCCAATGTCCCAATCAGTAGGTCTTATGCAGAACATCATCAATAACCTAATGTATCCAATTACGCTGGACGGACTTGATGAGGCCATGCGCAACCTTAGCAAATAAACTTATTCAGAACCGAGTACTTTTCCTGGGTTCATTATCTGCTTGGGATCCATACTTCTTTTTATTTGTCTCATTACATCGACCGAGTTTCCATGCTCTAATTCTAAATACTTAATCTTACCAACTCCGATTCCGTGCTCTCCTGTACACGTTCCTCCCATTTTAAGTGCTCTCTCCACCATATTATCGTTAACCACTTTAGCTCTAGCTAATTCTTCTTTATCATTAGGATCCAAAACGAAACCTACATGAAAATTACCATCACCTGCATGACCTACAATAGGTGCTAACAAATTAGCATCTTCAATTTCTCGCTTTGTCTCCAATAAACACTCTGCAAGCTCAGATATCGGCACACAAACATCGGTTGCCCATACTTGACTTCCTGGCCGCAGTGCAAAACAAGCATAAAGTACATCGTGCCGAGCTTGCCACAGAGCACTACGCTCCTCTACGGTGCGAGTCCAGTGGAAGTCAGAACCACCAAATTCTCCAGCAATATTTCCAACCAGCTTTGCCTGTTCTTCAACCCCCTGAGTAGTGCCATGAAATTCAAACAGAATCGTATGCTCCGGTTTACAATCTAATTTTGAAAAGCGAACGCAAGCATCCATTTGAACGTCATCCAGTAACTCCATGCGGGCTACAGGAATTCCCGACTGTATGGTTAAGATTACGGTATTAACCGCTTCCTCTAGAGACGGGAACGCACATCTCGCAGCTGATATAGCTTCTGGCAAACCATAGAGGCGCAGGGTAACTTCGGTAATTATACCCAGCGTACCTTCAGACCCAACAAATAAACGCGTCAGGTCATAACCAGCGGCTGATTTTCTGGCCCGACCACCAGTGTTTATAATTCTGCCGTCTGAAAGTACAACAGTTAAGCCCAACACATTTTCGCGCAAAGTCCCATAACGAACTGCATTGGTGCCAGAAGCGCGCGTGGCCGCCATTCCTCCAAGAGACGCATCCACTCCTGGGTCAATAGGAAAAAATAAACCAGTATCCTTGAGATGCCTATTTAACTGTAAGCGGGTAACTCCCGCTTCCACAGTACAATCCAAATCTGATTCACTAACCCGTACAATGTTGCTCATCTCTCTCATGTCGATACATATACCGCCAAAAGGCGCAGTAACATTGCCCTCTACTGATGTTCCAGTACCATAAGGGATTATCGGTGCATTATATAGAGCACAAACCTTCACTATTTCCGAAACTTCTTGAGAGCTCTGAGGAAAAACAACTGCGTCTGGGGGCTGAGAGGAGTAAACACCGCACTCACCATTTCCGTGTTGATCTCGAATTGCCATTGATGTTGTAATTCTATCGCCGAGTAATTCCTCAAGCTGTTTAAAGACAGTATCTTTAATGAAGGTTTCGGTTACCATAATCTAATTCCGTTCAAATTAACTCGCAATTTTCTGCAATAATACACAAACTGCTGAGTACTGATACAAATTCGTTGCAGAATGACAAATATTTTGGAATTAAAGACAGCTTGCCAATATATTATTGCTTAGTGCTAACACTCGGTCTGAAGAAATGGAATAATAGGATGAATGATATGAAACGTGATCTAATTGGTTACGGTGGAAATCCAACACGACAATCTTTTGCTAATGGCAAGCGTCTCGCCATTTCCATTGTAGTAAATTATGAAGAAGGATCAGAATACTCTCATGCTATGGGCGACTCGCGGCAGGATACAATGTTTGATTGGGGCGCCTACCCCACACCGCCAAATATACGCAATCTAGCCGCTGATTCTGTTTCCGAATACGGCTCTAGAGTCGGCATTTGGCGACTGCTAGATGTGCTTCAAAACGCACAAGTTAAATCAACTTTTTTTGCCTGTGCATTAGCATTTGAACAGAACCCAAAAGTAGCTGAAACCGCCATTGCTGCAGGACATGAAATATGCAGCCACGGCTACAGGTGGGAAGAAGTTTTTATGCTAAGCGAAGATCAAGAACGATAACATATTCGTTTAGCCATAGAATCATTTAAAAAAACTTGTGGTAAACGGCCGGTTGGTTGGTATTGTCGCTATGGCCCCAGCATACACACGCGACG
>CAYRUX010000246.1:0-10362 GCA_964427515.1 uncultured Rhizobiaceae bacterium | reverse complement strand
CGTGCCCCCTAACACTTTACCACGGGGCCAGAAAATCGTTCTGTTATTTAAATGCGGTTCACTCGCTGTTTGATAATTCCAATTGGTTGATTTTACAAAATACGAAAGACCAGCCATCATTGGTATTGGAAGAATTGGATTGCGATAAGATCCACCGGCCTCTAGTAGTAATACAGAAACACTTGCGTCTAACGATAATCGATTTGCCAGAACACAACCAGCAGTCCCCCCACCAATAATTACATAGTCGAATTGCTTCATTCTCTCATTACCTTCAATATAGCCAATAATTGAAAATTATCTTTTAACCTTGTTCGGGTCTAACCAACATGAATTATCCTATACTTTTTAGTCCTATCAAGATTGGCAACCATAAACTTCGCAACCGAGTAGTTCACACTGCAACAGTTTCAGGATATGGCGCCAACACAAGACCGACCCAACGACTAATAGACTACCATAGGGCGCGTGCTGCAGGCGGCGCGGCTATGATAGTGACTGAATTGATGCCAGTACACCATACTTCTCTTGCAAATCCATTTTTAGTTAGTGTCTTTGATGAAAATAACCTTGATTTACTAAAAAATTGGTCGGAAGCGGTCGAATCTGAAGACTGTCGCCTGGTTGGCCAACTTGGCCACGTAGGTCGGCAGCAGTTATGGAGTCCACTCGCCACGCCAGTTAGCGCATCGGCAAGACCCGATCCACTAAGTTGGACAGTTCCTCACAAAATGACAATAGCTGAAACTGAAGAAATAATCGAAAGTTTTATAAATGCCGCTGAACGCTTACAAAGAGCAGGTTTCAGCGGGGCAGAACTTCATGGCGCACATGGCTATTTGCTTACACAATATATGTCTCCGTTCTCAAATAATAGAAACGACAAATATGGTGGCACTAGAGAACGCCGGCTCACTTTCGTGTACGAAATTATTTCGGGCATTCGTGAAACTTGCGGATCAAACTTCTTACTAGGATTGAAAATGCCCTGTGATGAAGGCGTCCCTGAGGGAATAACACCTGGCGAAGCTGAACAAATAATTAAATGCTTTATTAAGCATGACAAACTTGATTATTTTGCATTCAGTCAGGGAAATTTTAGCCAAAGTCTAGAAAATCATTTGCCTGATATGCATTTTCCTGAAAGGCCGTATTTGAATCTACATGCGCAGATGCGAAAGTCTACAAATGGCATACCTGTCATGACTTTAGGCCGCATTGAATCACCGGAAGCAGCAGAAGAAGCCCTTGAATCGGGCTGTGGAGATCTTGTTGGTTTTTGCCGAGCGTTGGTAAGTGACGCTAGCTGGCCGCACAAAGCTAAGCACGGGAACACACATAAGATTCGACCCTGTATCTATTGCAACTACTGTTGGGGGGAAATCCATGCAGGGCGCGGGATGACTTGCATTCATAACCCCGAATTAGCTACCAAAAATGAGTTTGAATGGACACCGCCACCTGCAAAAAATAGTAAATATATTGTTATCGTTGGATCTGGCGTAGCTGCTCTTGAAGCCGCGTGGATCGCTGCTGCGAGAGGGCATAGAGTCGAGTTGTATACTTCAGCTAGCGAGCCAGGCGGAGGGGCGCTCTGGGAATCACGGCTTCCGGGAAGAAAAGACGTCCGTACTGCAATCGAATTTCAGTTGGTGATGGCAGAGCATTACGGGGTTGATTTTAATTATAATCGTCATCTGACAGCTGAAGAGATTATTCTTATGGCACCTGATAAAGTGATTCTGGCTATTGTGGCGATTGTTGATAGGCCCGCCGGACTGACTTTGGACAGCGATGCGATAGATATAAGGTCGGCAAGTGAAAATTTGCTTGAAAACAGGTCGCAACGCAGCGGTACCGCCGTTTTATTTGACCAAGACCACAGTTCTTCGTTCTACGCAGCAGCGGAACTTTTTGCCAAATGCTTTGAGAGGGCAATCATTATAAACCCCCGACCTACTATTGGTTCTAAGGTTAATTATATCTCCCTTATCGGTGTTTTCCGAAGATTATCAGAATTAAGAATCAAAATAATATCGTTAAGTTCGCCTTTGGCATTGACGGGCAGTCGACTATTATACAGAAATATACTGAACAACGACGAAGAATACATTAACGATATTTCAACTTTAACCTACTCGACCCCTCGCATAAGTAATAATCTGCTGTATTCAGAGTTGTGCGAAGCTGGTATTGTCGCTGAAACGATAGGCGACTGTAAAGCTCCTAGAAATATGGCTGCAGCCATTCATGAGGGCCATAAAGCGGGATTAGAGTCTTAAAAGAGTAACAATGGGTTTTGGGTGCAATGTGGGCGAATAAAGTTGCGACAGACTGCGGAGAATTAACTTTATGAGTAATATGTTGGAGGTTAAGGACCTAACCAAGGTATTTGTTATTGGAAAGGACGCCAATTTAATAGCTGTCAACAACGTCTCGTTTAACCTAAAACGGGGGGAGACCCTTGGTTTGGTGGGTGAAAGTGGATCCGGCAAAACTACCGTTGGCCGCTGCATATTGAGGTTGATTGAACCCACTCAAGGAACTGTTGTCCTTGACGGGGAAGATATTACTGAACTGGAATCCACCCAGTTGCGGAAACGCCGATCAAACATGCAGCTAGTGTTTCAGGATCCGTTTGGATCCCTTAATCCACGTCTCACAGTCTCACAAACAATAGAAGAACCTCTATTTTTGCATAATGTGGATCGCGAAGCCCGTCAAAAACGGGTTGTAGAAATGATGGACCTAGTTGGATTAGATCAACATTTCTTTCATTATTACCCGGCTGATTTAACAGCTAGTGAGCAACAACGCGTTGGAATTGCTAGAGCTCTTGCCACCAAACCTGAATTCGTCGTGCTGGATGAGCCAACTTCTATGTTGGATCCTTCTGCTCGCGCTGAAATACTCGAACTCCTTCAAAAAATTCAAAAAGATTTGGGAACTGCCTATATTTTTATCTCACATGATTTAACCTCTGTTGCTAAAATTAGTCATCGGATTGCAATCATGTATCTAGGTCATATAGTGGAACATGCTCCAACAGAAGTGATCATGCAGAAACAGAGGCACCCTTATAGTCGCGCCTTGCTATCAGCTGTGCTGTTTCCGGATCCGAAACGTCCTCCCGACCCCTATGTAATTGAGGGCGAAATACCAACAGCTATCAATCCAAAACCGGAATGTCCCTTGTATGGTCGCTGTCCTATTCGTGAGGATGCTTGCAAAAACGAAGTGCCTCCGATGTTAGAAGTAGGCGACAACCATTATTCGGCATGCCGACGCTGGAAAGATGTAGCGGAGAACAAGACAATACAGTAGATATGCACTTTTCATAGTCGGTTGATTTTTTGTATTTTACGAAATTAAAAAGTTACTTACAATTTGTAAATAGAGTTTGTGCAGTCCTGACTAAGTAGTTAGGCTAAAAAAATTGTGTTATGATTATGTTACAATTAAGTAGTTTTAAAAAATAGTGTCTTAGGGAGGTTAACAAGATGAAGCTAGGATTAGGTTTTAAAGGTGGCATTCTTGGCGCTGCTACTGCGGCATTGGTTGCAGCTGGCGTAGCCCTGTCACCGGGACTTGCAAAAGCAGGCCAAGATACCATGGTTATCGCCATTGGTGCATTACCTCAGGGTATAGATCTGGACAAGAGTGTTAGTCCAACTACATGGAGTATGGGCGCGCAGGTTATGGAAGATGGAATGAGTTGGGAGTGGGTTGATTTCCCTTTCTCGACCGGTGATGATTGGGATCCATCAACCATTGCAGGATTTAAGTATCCTGATTATATGGGCGAACAAAAGCTTGTACCTGGCATCATTGAAAAGTGTGAATTAGATGCTGATGGTAAACGGGCTATCTACCATCTTCGAAAGAATGTAATATCACCTTGGGGTAACGAGTTCACTGCTGACGATATGCTTTGGCGCATTGAACGTGGCAAAGCTACAGGCGCAATTAATAACTTTCTAGAATTTTTACTTAATTTACCGGGTCAGACAATTAACCCCCCTGAAAGTGGCGGATACAAAAAGATTGATACCCACACAGTAGAAATTACCTCTTCTTCTGGTATGCCACTCGCTTGTAAAAGATTTACCAATTTTTACGATGCTTTCCTTGATTCAAAAGCAGTTATGGCAAACGCCACTGAAGACGATCCGTGGGCGAATAAATGGGTCTCAACCAATGGTGGTGGATTTGGTGCTTACCGCGTGACTGAATGGACACCAGGCAAACGAGCTGTCATGGAATCCAACGAACAGTATTGGAGAGGGGCACCTGAAATAAAGAAAATCATCTACCTCGTGGTTCCCGAGTCTTCAAATCGCGTAGCTTTGCTCAAAGCCGGGAAAGTTCATATGGCTGAAGGTTTGACGCCTGATGAAATCCTTGCCTTAAGTGATTCTGAAAATGCTAGAGGCGTAGCAGTCCGCGGCAATCAATCAATGTGGGTGATGATTAACAATGAGATGGAACCCTATAATAATGTGAAAGTACGCCAAGCTATAAACCATGTCATCAACAGGGAAGCGATTGCCAGAGACATTTATCACGGTATGATGAACCCGTGGCAAGGTGTAATGCCGAGTACCTATCCCGGTTACGAACCATGGTTGAAGTATGATTTTAACCCAGAAAAGGCAAAGCAATTGTTGGCGGAAGCTGGATTCCCCAACGGTTTTGATGCTGAATTAGTATTTGATGCAGCTCAAGCCGCAATGGAATCAATCGGGGTTTTACTCCAAAGTGATTTCAAGAAGGCTGGGATTAATCTTAGTCTCAAAAAGCAGCCGACAGCAGCAGCATCTGATTACGTACAAAGCAAAAAGGGTTCGCTAGCACTTTGGACAGACATGCCAATTCAGCCGGACATCAACTATGCGTTGAAGCTCGTATGGCCAACTGGTGCTTTGGTAAATTACCATAATTTCTCAGATCCAAAAGTTGATGCAACGCTTAAGGACGGAGAAGGCGTTATTGAACCAGAGGCTCGTATCAAGGCTCATGCTGGCATACAGGAATATATACATGACCTAGCACCACTTGGCTGGATCGGAGAACAATATTTTGCTGTAGGTTTATCCCGGAAAATAAGTAACTTCCGTTGGTACACCACCCAGTATTACCACGTACACGAGATGTCAATCTCAGACTAAAATTTAAAACAGCGTCGCCTGTAACAACAACTGTTGCAGGCGACGTTAAGTTTTCTGTTCAGATTTCCGACCCTAACACCGACAAGATTCATACGATTTTACGCTAACTTTTTTTCTCGCGATTTTACAAGGATCACCTGAATGCGTATTGCTATATACCTAGGCATCAGATTCTTATTTTTGATACCGCAGGTTCTTCTTATATCGCTAATAACTTTTGTCCTAGTAAGAATGTTGCCGGGCAATCCTGCGCGCATGTCACTTGGCCCTTTAGCGCCCGATGAGGCGGTTGAAGCGTTAAATCAAAAATGGCTTCTGGACCGACCTATTTTGGAGCAGTACTGGGCATGGCTACAAAAAGCATTTTATGGAGACTTTGGAGAATCATGGGTTAATAATTCGTATGTTCTGGATGACCTGATTTACAGGATACCAGTCACTCTAGAAATCATTATCTTAGCGTTAATAATGGTTTTTTTGTTTCTTGTGCCATTGGCTATCATAACAGCTGCTAAAACTAAGAACCGTATCGTTCGATTCTTCCAAAACATCACTTTTGGTTACGGAATGTTAGCAGGTGCGCTGCCGGACTTTCTTCTGGGATTAGTCTTAATTTTTATTTTCTTTACCCATGCTGGAATTCTCCCAGGTCCAGAAGGTCGCCTAGGGATTCTAGACTTTGAATCACCATTTGTAACTGGTTCTGTCTTAATTGATTCACTTTTAGACGGAAATATGGGTAATTTTTGGTCTGGTGCGTGGCATCTCATTATGCCTGTATTTACTCTGGCATTTGTTTATGGAGCACCCATATTTAAGATGCTCCGCAGTCAGATGGAAGGATCCCTCCAGGCCGACTATACCACTTATGCAGAAGCGGTAGGTATCAAACCCCGCCTAGTCTTTTTGCGTGCCGCAAGAGTTGCATCAGCACCAACCATTGTTATTACTGGCGTGGTAGTAATGTTTCTACTTGGAGGTGCAGTCCTTGTTGAAACTGTCTTTAATCTAACTGGTCTAGGACAATATGCTGTACAAGCTATAGTGACTGCCGATTACGCGCCACTTCAAGGATTTGTATCGTTTGCCGCTATTTTTACTATGTTGGTATATCTTGCAGTGGATCTAGTACAGTTTGCTATGGATCCGCGTATTAAGGCCATGGGGTCGAAATGATTAATTTGGCTTTTCGGAGTTTTCGTCTATGTGGATGAGGGTCAAGCGCACGCTGAAGGGACTGCCTATATGGCAAAAAGTCATACTTATTA
Source organism: uncultured Rhizobiaceae bacterium (assembly GCA_964427515.1). Lineage (GTDB taxonomy): Bacteria > Pseudomonadota > Alphaproteobacteria > UBA828 > UBA828 > CAYRUX01. The sequence goes on along the minus strand of CAYRUX010000246.1, from coordinate 3,926 downwards.
TATTTTTTGGTATAATATTTTTAACTATTTTCGGACCATATATTGCTCCTTTTCCCACGGAAACCGCTGATCCGCTGTCTCGCCTGTTACCGCCAAGCGGAAAACACTGGTTTGGAACAGACGAAAACGGCATTGATATTTTTTCGCGTGTGTTAGCCTCTCCGCGCACTGACGTTGTTATAGGCGTAATTGCCACATTCATTTCAGTTGTACTTGGTGCCCCTCTTGGCGTTCTGGTCGCACTTTACGAAACAAGAGGAAAAACAGGAGCAACGATTTTTGCAGAAGTATTTATGCGACTTCTCGAAGTAATGCAGTCTTTTCCGGTATTTGTCTTTGCAATGGTTCTAGTGGCAGTTTTTGGAGGTAGTCTGACGAACATTATTATTGCTATTGCTTTTGTAAATACGCCGGTTTTTATCCGCTTAGTGCGAGCAGAAGTACTATCACTGGTCCAAAGACCCTTTTCCGAAGCAGCCAGAGCTGTAGGAAACACTGAAATGCGCCTTGGATTTAGGCACATTTTTCCAAATGCATTTCCAGTTGTAATGGTACAGGTATCTGTCACGGTAGGATTTGCTATACTTCTTACAGCCGGCTTAAGTTTCGTTGGTGCTGGCGTAAGACCACCAACGCCGGAACTTGGTGCAATGATCTCTACCGGAGCAAAGTATTTAATAATTGATCAATGGTGGCCATCTCTTTTCCCTGGTGCTGCACTCGGTCTTACTGTTTTTTCATTCGGTATATTTGGAGAAATTTTAAACGCCTGTCTGGAACCCAGAGCCATTAGAAAAGATGTTGATCGTAGAAGAACTGTAGCACTCGAAAGCGCCAAGACTGAAGAATCAGGCGAAAAAATAAAGCCAGAGGGCAACGTTTCGAAAGCACACAGTTCTGAGGACTCTGTTTTAGCGTTGGACAACCTAACAGTTACGGTTGGTGGACCGGGCGAACAAGAACTGATTAGCAATGTATCTTTTAACCTTAAACCAGGCGAAAGTATGGCTATAGTGGGTGAGTCCGGATCTGGGAAATCGGTTCTTGTTAAGAGTGTCCTTAAGTTATTACCCTACCCTCTAGAAGTTACTTCTGGTTCTGTTCATTACAGTGAAATAGACCTAGTACAAATGAATAAAAATCAAATGCGAAAATTAAGATCGCGGGAAATTGCAGCAATTTTGCCAAATGCTAAATCACAGCTTAATCCTCTGACCACGGTAGGTGCTATGCTCGTCAGCGCTCTACAGGCACATGAAAAAATCACTAAGAGAGACGCGCTCAAACGGTCGGTTGAGCTTCTCGAAATGGTCGGTATTACTGACCCAGAACAAAGACTAACTGCCTTTCCTCATGAACTAAGTGGTGGAATGGCGCAACGGGTCTGTTTAGCTTTAGCATTGATGTATAAGCCTCGATTATTAATTGCGGACGAACCAACAGCAGGACTAGATGTGACAATTCAACGACAAGTACTTGATTTAACCCGAAATCTAGCACGCGAGTCAGGAACCTCGAGACTTATCATTACGGGGGACTTTGGTATAGCAGCACACTATTGCGATCGAGTTGCGGTCATGCAGGCTGGTCGCATAGTCGAAACTAATACTACAGAAGCGTTATTTGCATCGCCACAACATGCTTACACTAAATATCTTCTATCCTGCGTACAATAGCTTAATATTTGCTATGCCAGCATCTGGGAACGCAGCTCTTTAGTTGCAATTGTGTCTACCGAAAGACTGTCATCATCAACATTACCGGCAATTACGACACCATAAACGTCACGAGCCGTCTCCGAAGATATATACCTTTCAGCTACGTCGTTTAATACCCGTTCCACTTCTCGATCTATTGGATTTCCATAACCACCACCACCATTGTCAAGTGCTCTAAGGCGTTCCCCGCTTTCAAGTTCACATATAAGAACAGCCGGGTATTTTTCCTCCTGCCCGTTTTTATCAATCCTAAAGTTGCCCCCAACCTTTGACCCAGTTCCACCACGAACACCCTGAGGCGCTGTTTCAGTGCCGTTGCAGGCATGAAGAATCTTCATAGGTTCTTTTCTAGGTCCCATTACAACTTCCGTGGCTGGGCCACCACGACGACGACCATGCCCCATAGAATCGGTCATCACTTTCATATATTCTATATGAATAGGAAACCTCTGCTCGTTAATTTCTATACTGTCACGATATAATAATCCACAAGCAACAGGCACAAACATATAATGCATTCCATCGTACTTAGCCGACGCACCGCCGCCGCCTCCCATCATGAACATTTGGTTGATGTATGGTGCCCCATCGTGCCGCCAATCTGTTCCAGAAGCAACACCGGCAGCCGCAGAGTTACAATAATTACTATGAGCATAGCCATGCCCATCACCAAGCTCCGCAAAGGTCGACTGCGTAACGTTAACAATAACATCTGTCAAATTAGTAGTCGCCATGGAACAACTATGCGGGAACTTTGGAATTCCGACTACACAGTTTTCCCGTAATAAAACTTTAATTGGCCTGATGCTTCCCGAGTTGGAAGGCAAATCCTCTCCAAGTGAACACAACACTCCCTGAGCAGCCGCCATTGTCGATGTGCTTTCAGTTAAATTGAGACCAGCCTCTATGCAGTCTATGTTTTCCCGCAGGTCTACAGTAACAGTACCCTCGTCCGGATCAATGTCCATGGTAAGTTTTACGGTAATTCCGTCCGGTATCCATGGTGCCATAGGGTCATGAGCAAGAACTCCCTCCAACTTCCCCTTAGGGAGCTTTTTAATTGCCTCTACACACCTACGTTCAGAATAATCAAACCATTCCTTCACAAAGGCACGGACAGCCTCTTTACCATATTTTTTTACAAAAGCTTTAAGGGAGTTTTCTCCAATACGCGCCGCACCTACTGCTGCAAGATAATCCCCATACCACTGCTCAGGAACCCGGATTCTTCGTTTACACATTCTAATAATGTCATCAATATTTTCAAAGTTCTCTTGTACTTTGACACATGGAAAAACTAACGCCCCCTCGTGATATACATCTGTTGCTGGTGCCATGTACGTTGTTGGCAGACTGTTTCCTATATCCGCTTGATGTGCTTTTACGGCTGCTGAAAAGAAATGCTCGCCTTCAAAGAAAACTGGTACAATTATTGTATGATCCGCTGCGTGTGTATTGCCAAGATAGGGGTCATTGTGGAGATAAGCATCACCTTCCTTAAAATCTGGGTGCAGATCACACATAGACTTTGTTTGGATATTAGTTCCCCATGTATGAATAGGAAACCCCTCAGCAACAGCCATAACTTCGTTGTCGGAAGTGATTACCGCGCAAGAAAAGTCTCGAGCCATACCAATAACCGAAGACCTTGCTGCCAGCAACATGGTATTAGTCATTTCCCGGCACACTGCTTCCATTCGATTCGCCATAACAGCTAGAAGTACAGCATCAAATTTTTCACTCTCTGCTGAGTTAATATTTCCCTTACTTGTCATATGTCTATTTCCTTATGCCCTTTTCTCAACTTCTGTTTCTAATAGATAGTTTCGTCGAGCTGTTACTTCTGCAGTAGAACTAGGATACACAACGATAGTGGTGGTCGGCTCTTCAATAATCGCTGGGCCCTCAATCTGCACCCCGGGGCTTAGATCGGAACCAACATAAACTGGAGCTTCGACAGGTTTATCCCCACCAAAAAACAAATTAGAAACCCGTTTAGCGGCCGGTGCTGAACTTGTTTGAATAGGTTCTTCTTGTAATGTAGGTTTATCTAGGATCGCCGTTAACCTACCCTTCCAGTTCACGCATTCAATAGCACCGCCTTCTTCCTTAATAGCATAACGTCTGAAATGTACATCGTGGAAAGTATCCACTAATACCGAAACATCCTCTTCAGTCTTAATTGTTTGCAGTGGGATCGAAAACTCC
>CAYRUX010000245.1:0-10769 GCA_964427515.1 uncultured Rhizobiaceae bacterium | reverse complement strand
CCCTGAAGCCAATACCGAAACATCTCAGGAACAGAAACATTTGTTAGCGCGCGCTCACTTAATTCTCCATCCCCAATTGAAAGCGGTAAAATTCTGGGTTTTGTTGCTAATGTTCCCGACTCATAGATTAGTACGATATTTGGGGTATTAGTTAAACGGGCGAGATTTGCGGCCTCACTAGGCAAACCAATACCTACAAAACATACCTGATTATCTTTCAAACATCTTGCCGCAGCAATTGTCATCATTTCGTCTGAAGTATAAGATTTTTTTGTCATAAAACTAGCTTATCATTATAACCTTTATTGTTGATTACATTTTCCTTCATCCAATCTAAAAACATCTTCCGATCTCGTGATATTTTATCCCAGCGCACATAAAACTCGTTATCACGTTGATAATAACCAAAAGCGTAAGAGGGATAAGCTCCATACGAAGCCTCAACAACAAAATCTATAGCCCACCCAGGAACAATTACTGCGTTAGCCTCCGCGTCCAAACTTTCAACAATCTCCTCAACGGTAACAACTGAGAATTTTGCTGCGAGAATAATTTCTTTCTGAACGCCAACAATTCCGGTAAACAAAACATTCCCTTCTCTATCTGCTTTTTGAGCATGAACTATTGAGACATCTGGTCGAATTGCTGGAACTGCCGACAGCTCTTCCCCAGTAAAAGGACATGTAACTTGTTTTATACTGTGATTGAATTTTGGTAGATCAACCCCCTGATACCCACGCATTAGTCCAAATGGTAGACCCGAGGCCCCAGCCTCATAAGCGCAAGCCATAGACGCATGACTATATTCTTGAATGGAAAGCCGCTTAGGCCAATCATTTTCAATAGCATCGCGAAACCTATGCAAAGAACCAACTCCGGGATTTCCAACCCAACTAAAGACAATACTAGAAGCACAACCCATTCCTATCATTTGATCATAAATTATATCAGGGGTCATACGAATTAGCTTTAGGTCACACTTATTTTGACGAATGATCTCATGGCCAGCAGCAAATGGAATTAGGTGAGTAAATCCTTCCAAAGCAATAACGCCACCATCTACGACTGTTTCAGAAATAGCTTCAAAGAGAGTTACAATTTTAGCCACTGAAGTTATCTCCCTAACATAACTTATCTATGTATTTAGATATATTCATGAAGTACTAACCGAGACTATATAACTATGAGATTTAGATGGACTTCAATACTCATAAAAACATACCTATATAAAAATTCAATCAACTATTTGGAGACTTGATTTGCTTTGCTCTTTCTGTCACCCCAATTATAACAACATACTATGGAGATAATTGTAAGACAGTGCTAAGAAAGCTTTACGCTTGGGTCATGGCATTGTCCCGAAACAAAAATGCTGTATACGCATTGGGCGGAATTTCCTTTGCGGAGAGTATATTTTTTCCGATTCCACCCGACGTTTTGTTAATTCCAATGGTTCTAGCTAATCGCAAACGTGCGTGGCTATTTGCTACCATATGCACCATAACTTCCGTACTAGGTGGACTTCTTGGTTACGCTATAGGGTTTTGGTTGTTTGATACTATTGGTCAAACGCTAATTGAGTTCTATAGCTTGAAAGAAAAGGCAATGTTGTTTCAAAAGTACTACAGCGAATGGGGTGCATGGATTGTTGGGGCAGGAGGCTTTACACCATTACCCTATAAGGTAATCACAATAGCAAGTGGCCTAAGCAAACTAGATCTATGGATTTTTATTTTAGCATCATTGGTTGCTAGAGGCCTCCGTTTCTATATAGTTGCCGGCCTATTATGGCGATATGGTGATAAGGTGCAGAAATTAATTGAACGCCATTTAGGCAAACTAACGTTACTTTTGGTTGCTATTATAATAGCCGCATTTTTAATATTACGTCTTTTAGGTTGATAAAAGAATTAATTGCCTATGCCATTATTTAGAGATCCATGGTTCATAAATTCTATTCTTGCCATTTGTAGTGTTTCAGCCCTTTTGGTTGCTTTTTTATTTGAACACGTTGCAGGGTTAGAACCCTGCGACCTTTGTTGGTACCAGAGATACATATATTTTGTTATTTTAATTATATCAGTATTCAATCTTTTTACTTTTCGTCGTTATAATGTCCTTAAATTTTCTCTTCCTCTGTGTACCTTGGTATTTTGTTCTGGAACTGGTTTAGCTATCTACCATTTAGGCGTGGAACAGGGCTGGTTTGCTTCTGGCTGTGCTACGGTTATAACCGGAGATTCAATTGAAGAAATTCGCTCTAGCGTACTAGCCACAACAGTGGTACGGTGCGACGAAGTTTCTTGGAGTTTTCTTCAACTCTCCATGGCTGGTTGGAATGCTATTGCATCGGCCTTGCTTACTTTCATTACCGGGTTCACTATTATTTCACTAAGGTACAAGAAGAGATGACGGACCTTGATAGCCAAACTTCTCAAAGGCATCAGCTTCCCGGGGACAGGGAACCAGAAAAAAATATAGAACGGATCCTACGCGTAGATCACGCTGGCGAACACGGAGCCTCACGCATTTATGATGGACAGCTCGCAGTTCTTCGAAATGATCCCATTGCTCCAGTTATAAGAAAAATGGCGGATGCCGAGCAGAAACACCTAGATACATTTAATGAATTGCTAGTAGAGCGACGAGTTCGTCCTACGGTATTATCACCATTTTGGCACATTGCTGGATTTGCTTTAGGGGCAGGGAGTGCGTTACTTGGACCACGTGCAGCAATGGCTTGTACTGTTGCCGTAGAAGAAGTCATTGAAGAACACTACGCTAACCAAGCCAAGAATTTAGGCGATGACGAAGCTGATTTGCGTCAAACACTGATAAAGTTTGGTGCTGAAGAAAATGAACATAAGGAATTAGGAGTGGCTTACGACGCTAGTAAAGCTCCTTTGTATAGTACCCTGAGCGGAGCGATAAAACGGGGGACACGACTGGCAATATGGTTGTCAGAACGAATCTAACTTGGTTACCTAGTATCAAGTTCAGAGTTCCAATAAAGATAGTCCCTCCAACACTGGTGCCAAAATTGAGGCGGAAATTCCTTACCAGCTTCGTGCAACTCAAAAGTTGTTGGTACTCGAGGGACATTTTTCGGAAAATGACCCTTCTCATTGGAAAGGTAGCTCCCCTTTTTTAAATTACATGTACCGCATGCTGTAACTAATTTTTCCAGTTTGTGGTACCTCCACGCGATTTAGGAAACACATGATCAAAAGTCAGTTCTTCCGCCGGATAGCGACTACCACAATATTGACAAAGGAAAATAACTAAGGGGGCGATAATCGGCGTTTACCACACATCCTCGACATGCTTCAAACAACTCAGATACTCCAATTTTTCATTAAGAAATTCTCGCTTTTTGCTTATGGAATTAATAAACGAAAACTTTTCAAGGTATAAATCATTCAACCAGTTGAGATATCATGACAAACTATACTCTTGATTCAAGAAATAATAGGACTATAAAAAGTTAAAATACCGTTACAAAATTGTTCCCATAAAAATTGTTGTCTCCAAAATTTTTATTTGGCTGGATAGGTTTTAGAGACTAACGTACGACGCTGCTGCAATGGTTCCTTGGTTCACTGTATGAATAATTCAATTGACTCAAAATCACGATCTGGCCCTCTCGCTGGGATCAAAGTATTGGATATGACCCGTGTCTTAGCAGGGCCCTGGTCGGGACAATTATTGGCAGATTTAGGTGCAGATGTAGTAAAGGTAGAGAGACCCGAGACTGGCGATGACACTCGAAGCTGGGGGCCACCATTTCTTAAGGATAAAACTGGAGAAGAAACCAACGAAGCTGCTTACTACCTGTCTGCAAATCGAGCCAAACGTTCTTTAACATTGGATATATCAACCTCTGAAGGCCAGAAATTGTGCGCATCACTTGCTTCGCACGCAGATATATTGCTTGAAAATTATAAAGTTGGGGGTTTGACTAAATATAATCTGGATTACGAATCATTGGTCTCTGCGAATCCGAAATTAATATACTGTTCTATTACCGGTTTTGGTCAAACCGGGCCATACGCAGCACGTGCTGGTTATGATTTAATAATTCAAGCTGCCGGTGGATTCATGAGTGTGACCGGGGAACGAGATGACTTGCCCGGCGGTGGCCCTCAAAAAGCAGGTATAGCTGTTTCTGATCTTATGACAGGAATGTACGCAACAGTTGCGGTATTAGCTGCTCTGAAGTGGCGAGAAAAAACAGGAAAAGGCCAATACATTGACCTTGCCTTGCTGGACACCCAGGTTTCTTGGCTTGCTAATATGGCTATGAATTACCTGGTTGGTCAAGAAGTCCCCGAGAGAGCAGGAAACGCCCATCAGAATATCGTACCTTATGGCGTGTTTCCTACACGTGATGGCCATATGATTTTAGGAATTGGTAACAATAATCAGCTATCAAAGTTTCTGGATATTGCAGGCCGTCCTGAACTTATGAACGAAGAACGATTCTCTACAAATACTGCGAGAGTGCAGAATCGGGAATCTGTGATAGCCATAATTTCTGGAATAACAGCAATGAGGACTTTGAATGAATGGCTTGCAGAGCTTGAACATGTAGGTGTTCCTTGTGGCCCGATAAACACCCTAGATAGAGTATTCTCTGACGAGCATGTAATAGCACGTGGCATGCGTGTCAAAATTCCCCACGCTCTTGGAATGGATGTCGAATATGCCGGAAATCCTATCAAATTCTCGGGTTCGCCCGTTGACTATCCACGCGCAGCACCACTACTTGGGGAACATTCTGAGGAGATACTCGAAGAATGGTTGCAGCTTGACAAAATAGAAATATCAAAATTAAGAACAAATAATATAATATAAGAGATTTAGGTAATGCAGACGATTATTGTGTTAAAATAATAGAAATTCAATATCCGTACATATGGAATGTTAGTTACTCGTTTTGCCCCCAGCCCAAGTGGCTATTTACATCTGGGTCATGCTTATTCAGCGATATTTGCTTATAAAATAGCAAAGGAGAACGACGGTAAGTTTATTTTACGTATGGAAGATATAGACAAAACTCGTTGTAAAACAAAGTTTGAACAGGCAATTTTTGAAGATTTAGAGTGGCTCGGATTAAAGTGGGATAATCCAGTTCGCCGACAATCAGAACACTTCGCTTATTATCAAGAAGCGCTTCAAAAATTAAAACATCGAGCCTTAATATATCCTTGCTTCTGCACCCGTAGCGATATTCTTACTGAAATCATGTCTGCCAATGCGGCCCCACATAAAGGAACAAGCTTAATATACCCCGGCACCTGTCGGCACTTACCTGTTAATGTTCGAAAAACAAAAATTCTTAATAATGAAAATTATTCACTTCGTTTGGATAGCGAACGAGCCCTAAATCTAAGCAACTCCCTTTACTGGCAGGAACACTCACTAGGAAAAATTAAAGTAAAAGCTAAATATTTTAATGACATAATCATTGCACGAAAAGATGTGCCAACCAGTTACCATCTAGCCGTTACCCTTGATGACCATATTCAAGGCATAACACTTGTAACACGTGGAGAAGATTTATTTGAATCAACTCACATACAACGGGTGATCCAATCATTACTCGGTCTCAGAGTCCCCATTTATAGACACCATCAGCTTCTGAAAAATTCTAAAGGAAAACGTTTTGCCAAACGCAATTATTCCGTAACACTACGCCATTTGCGTGAATCAGGTTATTCAGGAGATTCTCTTTGGAAAGCCATGGCAAATGAAAACGAAGTTTCGAAATTTATTCATTCTGTAGAACAGAAATTTGGTTTAATATAAAGGATATGCTAGTTGAACTATCTAACAGATAATGTCCAATTGGTTACTTGTTGTGCAAACAAAAAACATTATATGTGAGGTATTATACTCTTTGTCAGCAATCTAATTTTTAATGTTGATAAAAGATTGTTCGGATATTTATTTTACAAAACTGGCTCGCTTTTTTCATGCTTGCCTATATTAATTGATTTAATTTGTGGGAACAATTGTATTGTCTAGCTCTGTAAGCACTATACTTGAAATCCTCGTTTATATCGCTATGGGCGCAGTGGTGGTAGTATTGGTTATGGGATTAGCTACAATGTCAGGAGGCTCAAAAGGAGAAAAGAGAGTAGCAAGAAGTAATAAATTAATGCGGTGGCGAGTAGGCTTACAATTATTTGCGGTAGCCCTGTTAGCTATTCTAGTATTTGTCGCAAATTAGCACTGAGCAATATGGTAAAACTTACAAAAATTTATACTCGAGGTGGAGATCAAGGAGTAACCTCTCTTGGAGATGCGTCTAGGGTGGACAAATGCAATCCAAGAGTTGAAGCTTATGGAACTGTCGATGAGGCTAATGCTTCAATTGGCATGGCACGCTTATATTGTGAAGGTGAATACGATAAAATGCTTGGTCGAATACAAAATGAACTGTTTGACCTTGGGGCTGACCTCTGTAGGCCAGAAAGCAACTCAAGTAATCTTCGTATAGTTTCATCACAGGTGGCAAGGTTAGAAAAAGAAATTGATAAAATGAACAAGACGCTTGTACCACTAAACTCATTTATATTGCCGGGTGGCAGTGCTGTTTCAGCAAGATTGCATGTTGCTCGCACAGTTGTGCGGCGCGCAGAAAGATTAACCGTTGCGTTAGCACAAAATGAAACTATCAACCCTATTGTAATTAATTATCTTAACCGTTTATCAGATCATTTATTCCAACTTGCTCGCATATTGAATGAAAATGGTAAGAATGATGTCCTGTGGGTGCCTGGAGTGACTCGCTAAAAAAGTTAAATATTGTTTATAAAGTGTAATATATAGATAGATAATGCCTTTATCTTGTTGTTGCCTTTCCCATCGTTGACGATCACTACCAAGCGGATTACGCTGAACTTGGTTTTATATTTGCCTTGAGATTTTTGCCTGTGACTTAGGAGAATTCATCTAATTTTTTTTATTTTTCACGGGAACGCACTTATAAATTGGCGTTCAGAATAACTTTATAGGGGGTTTGCACTAAATGAAGGTGCTAGTCGGAATAAAACGTACAATTGATGCAAATGTAAAAGTTCGTGTCAAATCTGATGAAAGTGGCGTTGAAACAGAAAATGTGAAAATGACTATTAATCCTTTCTGTGAAATTGCTGTTGAGGAAGCAGTTCGTATGAAAGAATCTGGCGTTGCTACTGAAATTATAGTAGTAACAGCTGGTCCGGAAGATGCAAAGCAGACATTGATGACCGCTCTTGCTATTGGTGCTGATCGGGCCATACACGTGGTCACTGAGCAAGACATCCAACCATTGGCAGTGGGCAAAATCTTAAAGGCGGTCGCAGAACAAGAATCTCCTAAAATAGTTATTCTTGGAAAACAAGCAATCGATGACGATTGTAACCAGACTGGGCAAATTTTAGCGGGTCTTCTGGGATGGCCACAGGCAACATTTGCTTCAAAGGTAGAAATTACTGATGACGAAGCCTCCGTTACGCGTGAAATAGATGGTGGACTAGAAACGCTTACGGTTCGGCTGCCTGCTGTTGTTACTACCGATTTAAGACTAAATGAACCACGTTATGCTTCCTTGCCCAACATTATGAAGGCAAAAAAGAAGCCTATCGATATAAAAACTGCGGAGGAACTAGGAGTAGATGTATCACCTCGGATAAAGATCCTAAAAGTCGTCGCTCCCGGTAAGCGAGAAGCTGGGGTAATGGTGGATAGTATTAGTGAATTAGTAGACAAATTACAAAATGAAGCAAAGGTATTGTAATGACTATATTGATCATATCTGAACATGATAACACGGATCTTAAGAGATCCACATTACATGCCGTTACAGCAGCTTCACAGCTGGAAGGAGATATTCACATGCTGGTTGCTGGAAAAAACTGTATTTCTGTGGCTAACTCAGCAGCATCTGTTAACGGTATATCAAAAGTCCTGTATGCCGAAGATGGCGCCTATGAACACGGATTAGCAGAAAATATTGCACCTCTAATTGCTCAAGTAGCAAAAAGTTACGAATACATAATTGCCTGTGCAACAACGTTTGGCAAAAACATTTTGCCAAGAGCAGCCGCACTTATAGACGTAGCACAAATATCTGAAATCTCACAAATTATATCTTCGGATACTTTTGTTCGACCTACTTACGCTGGAAACGCAATGTCCACGGTCACAACGACCGATTCTATTAAAGTAATAACCGTAAGAGCTACAGCATTTGATGCGGCTCAATCAGAGGGCGGGCAAGGCGTAATAGAAAACGTACAAGGCCCTGGCGACCAAGGGTTATCAAGATTTGAAAAGCATGAGTTAAGTATTTCTGAAAGACCTGAGTTAACTAGCGCTGGCATAGTAATTTCCGGCGGTCGCGGCATGCAAAGTGGAGAAAATTTTTCACTTTTAGAATCCGTTGCAGACCGCCTTGGGGCGGCGGTAGGTGCATCTAGGGCGGCAGTTGATGCTGGTTATGTGCCAAATGACTACCAAGTAGGGCAAACAGGAAAGGTAGTTGCACCTAACCTTTATATCGCAGTGGGCATTTCAGGTGCGATTCAACATTTAGCTGGAATGAAAGACAGCAAAGTAATTGTTGCAATTAATAAAGATGAAGAGGCCCCCATATTTCAGATTGCAGACTATGGCCTGGTAGCAGATTTATTTACAGTACTCCCCGAATTTTCGGATGAATTAGATAAACAAAACATATCGAGTAACTGAGGCCCATGATGATCCAACAGATTGGTATTATAGGAGCAGGCCAAATGGGGAGTGGGATTGCCCATGTAGCCGCACTTAACGGTTTTGATATTACTATTGTTGATATAAGTGAGTCGGTTCTTAAGAATGCTTATAAAACAATCGGTAATAATATGAAGCGTCAGGTAAATAAACAAAAAATTTCCCAGAAAGTTTGTGACGAAGCATTAACTAAAATTAGACTCGGATCAGAGTTAGCTGATTTTAGAGATGCTGACCTAATTATTGAAGCTGCAGCCGAGGATGAAAGCATCAAAAAAAATATATTTGACGGTCTTAAGGGAGTCATAAAAGCGGAAGCTATCATTTGTACAAACACCTCCTCCATTTCCATTACAAGGCTTGCTGCAAGCACGGACCGTCCCCATCGATTTATGGGTATGCATTTCATGAACCCAGTACCAATGATGGAACTAGTTGAGCTAGTACGTGGCATCGCTACCGATGAGGACACATATGAGGAGGTGCGTAAAGTTGCAATAAAAATGGGGAAAAAAACCGCTATGGCGGAGGATTTTCCTGCTTTTATTGTAAACAGGATATTGCTTCCGATGATTAATGAAGCAGTTTATGCGCTTTACGAAGGCGTTGGCACTGTTGAATCAATAGATACGGCAATGCGACTGGGAGCCCACCATCCTATGGGGCCACTTCAATTGGCAGATTTCATAGGCCTTGATACGTGCCATGCGATTATGGAAGTACTCTATGAGGGATTAGCAGATAGCAAATACCGGCCATGCCCTTTACTGGCTAAATATGTTGAAGCAGGTTGGTTAGGTCGTAAATCAGGGCGAGGGTTGTATGATTATTCAGGAACTGATCCAGTTCCTACTAGATAAAGGTTGATTTTCTTAATATTAAATCTATGTGCCTTCTTTAATTTCTACAGGGGCAGCTAACTAAATATTTTTCCCAAATTACACACATTTGAAAACAGTGATATACTAATTTTCTCTACTTTAGCTAAACTACATCTTGGACATTATACCATGACCGGAAAGCCTAAAGTTAAACGACAAAAATATAATAAAGTTTCGGTTCCTAAGACTAAGAGTAAAACCACAAATAAAATGTGGGGTGGTCGCTTCAACCAGGCTCAAGACGATCTGATGACCCAGATTAATGCATCTATAGCATTTGACCACAGGCTATATTCTCAAGACATTGACGTCTCCCTCGCCCATGCTCAGATGTTAGTCGCGCAGAATATTATTTCTCTGGAAGATGGTGAAAAAATATTAACTGGTCTAGAAACAATCAGAGAAGAAATTCAACAGGGTACTTTTCCTTTTAGGACTGAGTACGAAGATATACATATGAATATAGAAGCACGTTTGACGGAACTGGTAGGAAATGTCGCCGGCCGCCTACATACCGCCCGCTCACGCAACGATCAAGTCGCAACAGGATTACGCATTTGGGTGAGGGAAGCTTTAATACGAAGCGATCTTGAAATGCGTGATTTGCAGGCTGCTCTAATTGAATTAGCCGAGAAACACGTTAGCACTATAATGCCAGGGTTTTCCCATTTACAATGTGCTCAGCCTATAACACTAGGGCACCATCTTCTCGCATATGTAGAAATGTTTGGTCGTGACCGCGGTCGTATTAGCAATTGTTTATTGCGCTTAAACGAGTGTCCGCTTGGAGCTGCAGCAATGGCCGGCACGTCTTTTCCAATTGATAGACATATGGTTGCAACCTCTCTCAAATTTGATCAACCCACATTCAACTCCGTTGATTCAGTTTCCGATAGAGATTTTGCAATCGAAGCATTAGGTATAGCCTCTATTGCAGCTTCCCATCTATCCCGTTGGGCGGAGGAGATCGTTATATGGTCAAGTGCCCAGTTTTCGTTTGTTAGCCTACCTGATAGTTTCAGCACTGGTTCATCTATCATGCCACAAAAAAGAAATCCAGATGCTGCAGAACTAGTCAGAGCAAAAACGGGCCGCATCACCGGCTCTCTTTTAACACTATTAACTATTATG
>CAYRUX010000244.1:0-4018 GCA_964427515.1 uncultured Rhizobiaceae bacterium | reverse complement strand
GCCAACTAGGCCTCCGCCCCCTATAACTATATCAGCAATAATTTGATCGTCCGTCCTCATGCAATTAAACTCTATCAATATATTATATGAAATGCTTTAAACAAATTATAAACCAATTAATGGAATAGCATAATAGACATGCCGACGCACTGGCATGAAATGAGCGCTTTAAGCCTCGGAAGAAAAATTTCTCAAGAGAAAATTAACCCCGTTGATCTTTGCGAATATTTCCTCTCGCGAATCGAAAAAATGAATTCTGATAACAGTATATATCTTAGAATAACCCGCCGTCGTGCGATTGCTGAAGCATCTGCCGCTAGCAAACGAGCAAAACGTGGCTTACGCTTAAGTCCACTCGATGGTGTCCCTATTTCCTGGAAAGATCTATTTGACACATCCGGCGATATTACAAGCCACGGATCAAAAGTTCTTGAAAATAGAATTGCTTCAAAAGATGCTAACGTTGTAACCCGAGCGACGCTTGCCGGATTAGTGTGTCTTGGAAAAACAAATCAAACTGAATTCGCCTTTTCCATACTTGGCATTAATCCATATTATGGAACTCCTCCTAATCCATTTGATAAAAATCTTCGTCGTTTACCTGGCGGTTCAACTTCAGGAGGGGCCATTTCGGTATCCAAAGGTTTAGCAGCAGCAGCTATAGGATCAGACACGGGCGGTTCAATAAGAGTGCCAGCAGCGTGGAACGGATTGGTTGGGTTTAAAACAAGTTTTGGTATTTTACCTCTAAATGGAGTCCTTGGCCTTTCTACTACCTTGGACACAGTCGGCCCACTTACCAAAGACGTTTCTGATGCTGCCGCCATATATACTGCGTTATCTGGTCGTTTTGGCGAAGGAAACGGATATGGCCCAGACCTCAATGGTCTAAGCTTCAAATACCTCAAACTAGTCCTTCCATCTAATCTAGTATGGAAAAATTTAGACAACGGCGTGCGACAGGCAACAGAATTAGCGGTTGAAAGATTAAAGCTTTCAGGTATTTGCATGCGTAAACTAAATATCCCAGAGTTTGACGAGGTAGAAACACTTATTGCCCACTTTGGGCCATACCACGCATCTGAATGTCACGCCCTCTGGCACCAAGACATAGAATTAGCTCCCGAGTTGGTTTATCCTCCCATTCTTGAACGTATTCGACTTGGAGGTGAAATGTCAGCGAGCAAAGTGGAAGCAACAAAGCAGATGTTAATGCTTCTCTCTAAAAAATTACATAGTCGCTTGAGGCGGTTTGGAATGATTGCCATGCCAACTGTCGCTATTAGTCCGCCGTCAATAAGTTCACTAGAACACGATATGGACAAATGGCAAAAAGCGAATGTGCTTTCGTTACGTAATACCCGGCTTCTAAATTTTCTTAATTGCACAGCCCTTACTTTGCCTTGTGGCAAAGATAATAACGGTATTCCTGTCGGTTTAATGATTGTAGCACCAGCTGGGTCAGAAGAACATCTGCTAAGAGTTGGAAAAGCTTTAGAACCAATTTTAAAATGTAACGTTTAGGCAACTGGGCACTTTAAAAGTCCCAGAACTGGGCAATTTCATGAATTTTCACTGATAGCTTAGACAGATGAAAAATACTAAAATTCCTAATTGAATACTCATTGATTCACAAATACTCATATATATGATATTTTTTTAACTTCGAGTCGTAGCAGTATAACGCAACACATTGTAATAAAAGGATCTAACACTAAATGTTATCGCTATTTTGCTAGGTTAGGAATGTTTTCAAATGACAGCAAGCACTGAAGGCGCAAGGCGCACACCATTTTTGCCAGAAGCTGCAAGCCAATTTCTGCGTCGTAGGAGTATTCAATTTAGTGGTTTATGCTTACTTGCTTTTGCTGTGTTTTTGGCAATATCGCTTATCACATATACATCAAATGATCCGTCGCTTAATACAGCAAATGTAGAAAACGTAGCAAACTTAATGGGTGCATCTGGTGCTTTGCTGTCCGATATCCTATTACAAGCTACTGGAGCGGCCTCAGGGTTACTCATATTAATCGCCGTTGCTTGGGCCTGGGCATTACTTTCTTGCCGGCGTATAAAATTATTGTGGATTCGGATTGGACTTAGCCCGTTAAGCATCGTATTGGCTGCTGTGGGATGTACTAGTCTTAAAGCTCCCACGGGGTGGCCTATTACAGCTGGCCTTGGTGGCAGTGTGGGTGAAATTATTACTTTACCACTTATTAATATATTACAAAGTTCGGAAATCGTAAACATTGTACTTCCAATAGCAGCCTTTTCCCTAGCTTTGATATTGTTTTGTATTTCACTAGGATTACCATGGAATGAATGGCGAGCACTTTTACAAACTGGTTGGAGAATATTTCGTGGAATAATCGTATTTATATTTTTAGGCGTAAAATGGATACATGTTAAATCTGCACCAAACTTTAATGTATCAACCACAAAATCTACACCAACACAGAAAAAGCGAACACCTCATTTACTTAGTAAAAAGTTTTCTAGAATAAAGGAGCTGTCTAATTTTTCGAGATTACAGCGACCTCATCATCAAGAACATTCAGAACCAACACTTTATGCTAATCAAAAAGAAGATTTAAATGACTGGAAAGAACCAACGTTAACCACTTTAGACCCTAACAGAAAACTTGTTGAAGAGCCTGAAAAAAATATAATGAAACAAGGGAAACGTGCAGCTAGAGAAAATCAACAAACCCTTGATTTGAACCAAAGCAACGAGTTCGAATTACCAGCCTTAAACCTACTTAATTTACCAAACCAAAAACACCGTAAACCGGCGCTTTCAACAAACGCTCGCGAGCAAAATGCTGAACTTTTACTTACTGTATTGGAGGATTTTGGTGTATTTGGCGTAATTGATAAAGTGAGGCCAGGACCAGTTGTAACATTATACGAATTTATTCCCCGGGCGGGTACTCGTACAGCTCGAGTTATAGCACTATCAGATGACATTGCCCGTTCAATGAGTGCTGTCTCAGTCCGAGTTGCAACTATTAGGGGACGGAATGTGATAGGCATAGAGCTCCCTAACAATGATAGAGAAATGGTATTACTTCGTGAATTACTGGCTAGTGAAAATTATGAGAATACCTCGGCTACTCTTACCTTAGCTCTCGGCAAAGACATAGGTGGCAACCCCGTAATTGCTGATTTAACACGTATGCCACATCTATTAGTTGCAGGAACAACTGGTTCAGGAAAATCTGTAGCTATAAATAGTATGATTTTGTCATTAATATACCGCTTGCCACCAGACCAATGTAAACTCATTTTAATTGATCCTAAAATGCTGGAACTTTCAGTTTATGACGATATTCCACACCTTTTAACACCTGTTGTCACAGATCCATCTAAAGCAGTGGTGGCACTAAAATGGACAGTTCGTGAAATGGAAAGTCGTTACCAAGCGATGTCCAAATTAGGTGTTAGAAATATTAGTGGGTATAACAAGCGACTCCAGGACGCGCGTAAAAAAGGTGAAGCATTAAGTAGGCGTGTTCATACACACTTTGATGCTGAAACGGGTGACCCAGTCTACGAAGAACAACCGCTAGATTTATCTCCAATGCCACTGATTGTAGTAGTCGTGGATGAAATGGCAGATCTTATGCTGGTAGCAGGTAAGGATATTGAAAATGCTGTCCAGCGTTTAGCTCAAATGGCTAGAGCAGCAGGCATACATATAATTATGGCAACTCAGCGTCCTTCGGTAGATGTAATTACAGGTACAATAAAAGCAAATTTCCCTACACGTATTAGCTTTCAGGTAACATCCAAAATTGATAGTCGTACGATCCTGGGAGAATCAGGTGCAGAACAGCTTCTTGGTCAGGGTGATATGCTTTATCTCGAAGGTGGGGGAAGATTAACCAGAGTTCATGGGCCACTAGTAAGTGATTCAGAAGTAGAAGCTGTTACAAAAGCGCTTCGCAAACAAGGCAAACCCCATTACATCACTGCCATCACGGAAGATTCAAATACCACTATAGAAGGAGAAGCG
>CAYRUX010000243.1:0-22423 GCA_964427515.1 uncultured Rhizobiaceae bacterium | reverse complement strand
TTTCTAGTACTAATAGCAGAAAATAGTTTTTGTGTCGATTTTGGACCCCATCTTTCTTGGTCTGCCAGCTCAAAAGAGCCTGATTTCACACGGTCTTCTAAAGTAAAAATATCACTTGGTGTCCGAATTAATTTATTTTCCCAAAAATAATGAATTTGTTTTGTGCCAAGGCCTTCTATGTCAAAAGCATTACGACTAACGAAGTGGTTTAATCTTTCAACAGCTTGAGCTGGACAGGTCAAGCCTCCCGAGCATCTGAGGGCTACTTCAGTACCTTCACGATAGGTTTGAGCCCCACAGTCAGGACAATATTCAGGAAATTGATATAATTTCGTGTTAGTTTTTCGTTTTTCTGTTACTACCCCCATTACTTGCGGAATTACATCCCCAGCGCGCTGGACTGTTACGTGATCTCCTTCTCTTAGATCTTTTCGTATTATTTCATCTTTGTTGTGTAGACTAGCTCTACTTACTGTAACGCCACCTATCACAACCGGCTGTAACTCTGCAACGGGGGTGAGTATTCCTGTCCGACCTACTTGAATGGATATTTTTTCAAGAATCGTTTCTGCTCGGTGGGCGGCAAACTTATAAGCGATAGCCCAACGAGGTTCTCTTCCGGATGCTCCCAATCTTTCTTGCCAGTCAATACGATCAATTTTGAATACTACTCCGTCAATCTCATAGGGCAACTGGTTGCGTTGATCTGAAATTTCACGGTAATGCTGTATTGCACTTTCGACGGTTATACAAAGCTGAGTTAGTGGATTAACTCTGAATCCCCATTTTTTTAATTTTTGTAAAGTATCACTATAAAGACCATTAAATGGGTCAGTGGTATCACCCCATGCATAAGCAAAAAAATGCAAACGTCTTTCAGCGGTAATTTCAGGGTTAATTTGTCTTAAACCCCCGGATGCTGCATTTCTAGGGTTAACAAATCTTTTTAAATTATTATGTTCACGTTCTTGATTAAGAACAAAAAAGTCTTTTATTTCCATGTAAACTTCGCCCCTAATTTCCACTCGATTTGGAATGTGGTCTCCGACCAAGTGCTTGGGGACATCGGTAATAGTGCGTAGGTTATCGGTAACATCTTCTCCCTCTAATCCATCGCCTCTCGTTGCGCCCAAAATATAGTTGCCATTCTCGTAATGTAGAGATGCTGAAAGCCCATCAATTTTGGGCTCTGCGGTTATGGCTATATGATCTTCTAAATCGAGTTTTAAATATCGTCGTGTACGATTGATAAATTCGTGGATTTCGCTGTCAGAAAAAGCATTACCAAGTGATAACATTGGTACTTTATGATGAACCTTCTCGAATCCACTACTGGGCGGCACGCCAATTTTTTGGCTAGCACTATTTATTTTTGCTAGTTCTGGAAATTGTTTTTCTATAGAAACGATTCTCTGCCATAAGGAATCGTATAATGAGTCCTCAATAATTGGTGCAGATTTTTCATAATACAGGCTATTGTGTTTCACAATTTCTTTAGTTAGGTGTTCGAGTTCTATTATCGCTTCTTTGCGAGTCAACTTGTCCACAGATCCAGAAAATATTTTTGAGGAGTTCATAGTTACTCACTTAAAATTAACGCTCTGGCTGCGGCTCGAGCTTCGTTTGTTATTTTCGCACCGGATAACATTCGTGCTATTTCCTCTTGACGGCTGTTAGCGTCAAGAACTTCAATACATGTTCGAGTAACGTTTTTAGATTGTTCTTTAAAAACGCGGATATGTTGTTGCCCTCTTGCGGCTACCTGCGGCGAGTGAGTTACCACCAGTACTTGAAGATTCTTTGCAAGTCGAGATAGACGCTCCCCAACGGCATTTGCAATTGCTCCTCCGATACCCGCGTCGACTTCATCAAAAACAAGACTAGGAAAATCTTTCTCCTTTGTTAAACATACTTTAAGAGCTAGAAGAAGGCGGGCTCGCTCTCCTCCTGAAGCTATTTTTGCTAAAGGGCCAAGAGGTGCATTCAGATTAGTTGAAATTTCGAAGTTAACAGTTTGGAGACCGTTTTTTCTGGCGTCTTTGTCAGATAATTCTTCAATTCTGGTAAAAAATTTGGATTGACTTAACTTTAGCGGTGGAAGTTCAGCGTTTACCCTCTCGTCTAGTGTTTTTGCTGCCTGTCGTCTCGATACACCAAGTCTTTTTGCTGATTTAAAATATTTTGACTTTGCCTGATCACACTTACGAGTTAACTCACTAGTCAGAGTAATGTCATCATCAAGTTCTTCCAATTTTTTCTTGAATATGGCTAGTTTTTCTCCCAACGCATCAACGGTAGTATTATGTTTTCTTGCCACCGCACGTAAAGTGAACAGACGTTCTTCCACCTGCTCTAAGCGAGTAGAATTGGGTTCAAGGGTATTAGCTATTTCAATTAGCGAAACTTCTGCCTCATATGCGTCAATAGCTGCTTGTTGTAAGTCAGAAACCACTGTTTGAAGTTGTGTTTTTGTTATGGGCACAAGGGTTTCAAGTTTATGACTAGCATTTCGTAGCCGAGCAGCAACTGTTTTCTCCTCCGTTATTTCTTTTATCGCTTCGGATAATGCTTTTGATAGTTTTTCTTCGTTTAACAATTCCGCGCGTTCTGTGGCAAGTGATTCTTCCTCCCCAAGCAAGGGATTAAGCATTTCAAGTTCAGTACTGACGTGACGTATGTATTCTTCATCCTTTTGAGATTGTTTTATATCTTCTTTTCTTTTTTCTAGTTGACTGGATGATTTTTTCCACTGATGGAAATGATCGAATACATTATTTACATCTTTTGCATTATCGGCAAATAAATCCAAATACTCTCGGTGATTACTTGCATTTAGTAGTGTGTTTGAAGCTCCTTGCCCTTCTATTTCAATAAGGAGGTTTCCGAGTAGTTTCAGATACGTAACATTTGTTGGACTCTCGTTAACATAGCTTCGAGTACGACCATCGGTGTTAATAGTTCTTCTAATTATGAGATCTTCTGAGGTGTCAAATCCGTGTTCCTTCAATAAAGAATATGCGGGATGATCTTGTAAAATTTCAAAACTGATGGTTACACTTGCAGAATCTGCTCCTTGTCTAATCATTTTTATGTCGCTTCTCGCACCAAGTGCTAGACTCAGAGCATCCAGTAGGATCGATTTTCCTGCACCTGTCTCTCCTGTCAACACGCAAAGGCCAGTTCCGAACTTTATATCCAATTTATCAATTAGAAGTAAATTACGAACAGATAATGTACGTAGCATATGCGTGCCTACTAAAAAATCCCATCAAAAGCCTGACTAATCCAAGAATTTTCATCTGTATTTGGCTGCAACTGTTTTTCTTGCAAAAGAGCATAACTATCGGCATACCATGGGCTACCAGGGAAATTGTATCCGAGCACTGCAGCTGCAGTTCTGGCCTCTTGAATTACACCTAACGCTAGATAAGATTCGGTTAAACGATGCAGGGCTTCCGGTACATGTGTAGTAGTTTGAAATCTTTCGATCACTCTACGAAATCGATTAATAGCAGCTATATAATTATTTCGAACTAAATAATATCGCCCAATGTCCATTTCTTTTCCTGCAAGATGATCATTTGCCAGATCAATTTTAAGAAGAGAATCGCGAGCATACTGTGTGTCCGGGAAACGACGAACTACCTCTTCAAGTGATTGCAATGCCATAAGGGTAATTTTTTGGTCTCTTCTAATATCTGAAATTTGTTCATAATAGGAAATTGCTTTAAGGTAATACGCATAAGCTACATCTTGATGACCTGGGTGAAGTTTAATAAATCGATCTACAGCAATTGTTGCTTCATCATAATCCATATTATTATAATAAGCGTATGCAGACATAATTTGTGCGCGAGTTGCCCATACTGAGTAGGGATGTTGTCGCTCAACTTCATCAAATCCTTTAGTGGCTTCTGCATATGACCCATTTGCAAGGTCGTTCATAGCAATGTTATATAGCTCCTCAACTGGTCGTTCTACATATGCTTCTTCGGTAGTTCCACATGAACTCATCAGCAATGCAAAGACACCAAAGACAAAGCACCTAAACGTTCGATATTTAATTTTTGACATTAGAGGCATTGTCACCCATTCGACATACTAATTAACCCTACTATATCATGCCCATCTTATGATGGGGGATGCGTTATTCTAATAATTTTAGCGAGTTTCTATAATTTTATGAAAAGCAGAGTTAAAAAATACATTGTAGTGGGGGCTCCTTTATTTCGAAAGTTCTCGTGCTAGGACATTTTCAATAGTTTTTAATGCATCCTCTGCTAAGGCACCGTTTGGGCCACCCGCCTGAGCCATATCAGGTCGTCCGCCACCACCTTTACCTCCAACAACAATTGCACCTTCTCTCACTAAGTTTACTGCATTTATACGATCGGTTAGGTCATCAGTAATACCCACCACTAAGACGGCTTTTCCCTCTGTAACACTGACTACAGCGCATACTCCAGATCCTAGTCTTTTTTTCAATGAATCAATCATAGATTTCATATCTTTAGTGGGAATACCATTTAAACATTGCCCAATAAAAGAAATACCGCACACATTTTTTGTTATGAGTTGCTGGTTCTCACCCGCAATAACCTGTTTTTTACGCAATTCACTAAGTTCACGCTCCAAAAGTTTGCGTTCCTCCATAAGAGCCGTTATGCGAAAAGTTAGATCCGGTGGCGTAGTTTTAGCTACTGCACTTGCCTCGTTTAGGAGCGTGGACTGATTAGATACATAAAGCCGAGCAGTTTCACCAGTTAGTGCTTCAACACGTCTGACACCAGACCCTACAGCCGAGTCCGAGATCAGGGTAAACATCCCAATATCGCCAGTACGGTTGACATGAGTGCCACCGCACAATTCAGATGAATAAAATTTGTCAGTAGACCCCTGTGTGGTATTGCCATTTTGATTTACCGAAACTACTCGTACTTCTTCTCCGTATTTTTCACCAAACAAGGCCATGGCTCCCGTTTCCACAGCATGCTCTGGTGTCATTAGATGAGTACTTAATTTTAAATTAGCGCGAATTGTTGCGTTTACTTCAGATTCAATCGTATTTTTCTCATTCTTGGTAATAGGCTTTGAATGACTTATGTCAAAACGCAATTTATCTGGAGCAACTAATGATCCTTTCTGCGTAACATGGTTACCTAAATTATTTCGTAATGCGGCATGCAATAAATGAGTGGCTGAATGATTCCGACGTAACGAAGCTCGACGCGTTTTATCTATTTCTAAAATTACTGCATCTCCAAGATTAAAATTACCGCCTTCAGAGTGTCCAATATGAATTATCAAACCTCCAGAAAATATTTTTGTGTCGTCCACGGTAAACATGGTTCCATCTGCTGAAAGAATTTTACCCTTGTCGCCGACTTGTCCACCCGCTTCGCCGTAAAATGGTGTTTGATTGACTACTATGCAGCAGGTTTCACCATCATCTAGGCTTTCTATGTGTTTACCATCCTTGACAATTGCCTGAATGACAGCCTCTACACTTTCGATTTCATAACCCAAGAATTCAGTCGATCCAATATTATGATAAAGATCTGACCAAAAACTATCACTATGTTTGTCACCCGAGCCAACCCATGATTTTCTAGCTTCAGTTCGTTGTTGTTCCATGGCTTTATCGAAACCAACTTTGTCTACTCCTAGACCTTGTCGCCGAAGCGCATCTTCTGTTAAATCTAATGGAAACCCGTAGGTGTCGTATAATTGAAATGCTACTTTTCCTGAAAGAGGTTCGTGTTTTTCTAGGTTATTGACGGCATCTCCCAATAACCGTAATCCTCGTACCAATGTCCTGCTAAATTTTTCTTCTTCTAATTTTAGCGTTTCGATAATTAGAGCCTGAGCGCGAACTAACTCAGGGAAAGCAGAGCCCATCTCCTTAACCAAATATGGTACTAAACGGAACATTAGTGGTTCCTTGCAGCCCATTAAATGTGCATAACGCATTGCACGGCGCATGATTCTTCGCAGAACATATCCGCGCCCCTCGTTGGCGGGCATTACACCATCAGCAATTAGAAAGGAGCTGGCGCGTAAATGATCTGCAACTACACGATGTGATGCCTTATGTTCTCCTTCTGCGGGCATATTTGTTAATTCGACACTTGCGGCAATCAAATTTTGAAAAAGATTGGTTTCGTAGTTATCGTGTTTGCCTTGTAATATAGCTGCAATTCTCTCCAATCCCATTCCTGTATCAATGGATTGTCTGGGTAAATCAATACGTTCTCCTGTTGTAATTTGCTCATACTGCATAAACACCAGGTTCCAAATTTCTACAAAGCGATCTCCCTCCTGATTTCTACTGCCCGGAGGGCCACCAGCTACATGTGATCCGTGGTCATAAAATATTTCCGAACAAGGCCCACAAGGCCCAGTATCTCCCATTGACCAGAAGTTGTCTGAAGTTGAAATGCGGATTATTCTTTCTTCAGGTAAATGCGCTATTTTTTTCCACAAATTAAAGGCCACTTCATCTTCGGAATATACTGTTATTAATAACTTTTTAGGATTTAACTCAAATTCATTTGTTATTAGCTTCCACGCAAGTTCTATTGCGTATTCTTTAAAGTAATCGCCAAAAGAAAAGTTGCCTAACATTTCAAAAAAAGTGTGGTGGCGAGCAGTGTACCCTACATTGTCTAAATCATTATGCTTTCCACCGGCACGGACACATTTTTGTGAAGTTGTAGCACGTTGGTATGGAACTTTATCATTACCAGTAAAGATATTTTTGAATTGTACCATTCCAGCATTAGTAAACATTAATGTTGGATCATTTTGGGGTACAAGCGAACTAGAAGATACAACCTCATGCTCTGCGCGCTGAAAATAATCAAGAAAATGTTTACGAATATCGTTGACGCTCTGCATAACAATTTCCGATTCGAGTGCCCAAATAACAGAAGTAAAAAAAGCTGAATAAAAAAGCAGTTCTTTCTCTACTTATTAAAGGGAAAGATGAAAACTGTCTATCACAGTATGCACCTGAATGCATTATAGTAGAAAAAAGTTACTGTATCTCAGAATGCAATGCTTTCGCTAATTTGCATTCGCCATGGACAAATACACAAAACTATTTTTGTTTTAAAAATTTATGATTAGCTAACTTATTTTGCAGTTGCTTCAACAGTTTCCAATGGATTTGATGAATTCTCCGCTTCAGCTGTAACTTCTGCTGGAGATGTGTCTCCTAAACCCGCAGACTGTCGTATGGCAGTTTCAATTGAATCAGCTAATTTAGGGTTTTCAGAAAGAAACTGCTTAGCGTTCTCTCTGCCCTGACCTATGCGCTGACTATCATATGAGTACCAAGATCCTGACTTTTCTACTAAACCCAGTTTTAAGCCATAATCAATTAATTCGCCGACACGAGATATGCCAAGTCCGTACATTATATCAAATTCTACTACCTTAAATGGTGGAGCCATCTTATTTTTAACTACCTTGATACGAGTTTGATTGCCTACAACCTCATCCCTATCTTTAATCGCACCAATTCTACGTATATCAAGCCTTACAGAAGCGTAGAACTTTAGGGCATTGCCTCCTGCAGTTGTTTCTGGACTTCCAAACATTACGCCAATTTTCATTCGTATTTGATTGATAAATATTACTGTGCAACGCGAACGAGATATTGACGAAGTCAATTTTCTGAGCGCTTGACTCATTAGGCGCGCTTGTAAGCCAACATGAGTATCTCCCATCTCTCCTTCAAGTTCAGCCCTGGGGACTAGAGCGGCAACACTATCCACTACAACTATATCAATTGCTCCTGAACGTACCAACGTGTCTGTTATTTCAAGAGCCTGCTCACCAGCATCAGGCTGTGAGATAAGCAATTCTTCAACGTCAACTCCCAATTTTTTTGCATAAACGGGATCAAGAGCATGTTCGGCATCAACAAAAGCACAAGTTCCACCAGCCTTTTGAGCATTGGCTACAGCATGTAATGCTAGTGTTGTTTTGCCCGAACTCTCGGGTCCATACACCTCGACAACTCTACCTCGTGGCAACCCTCCAATCCCTAAGCCTATATCCAACCCGAGCGAACAAGTAGATATTGCTTCAGCTTCTACTGCCGTGTCCCTCTGTCCGAGCTTCATTACAGATCCTTTACCGAAGTTTCGTTCAATCTGACCTAAAGCCGCTTCCAAAGCCTTTTGCTTATCCATATCGTTCCTTTCGACGACCCGAAGAGCTGTCTCTACCATTGATTACCTCACTTATTTCATAGCTGGAGTACGTATGCAATCAGCAGAATGTACACTATTTGTTCTCATATGCAAGTGTTTCATATAACCCCTTGATACAAATGCATAATAAAAGATTGTTCACACTTTGTTTCTTTCAAAAAAATGCTATTTGTCTTCGTTTAAAATTACTGTTTTGGTCGAATCGATAATAAACGATGAATATTAGTACAGTTTTTTCATGATAATATGTAATAAGGACAAATTCACTTGGCCTATCGCCAAAATTTGGATAAATATTTCTTCTGAGCCAATTTAATGATTGGTAACTTTCTGGACGAAAACCATTATACCAAGAAATTAATAATAAACTAAATATTGTAAAAATTAGCCTAAGACCGTTATTGGTATGTAGCTTTGGGTAATTTAGGAAGTAATTCTTCACTTACCCAGCAGACGCTAAATAAATCGTTTTTCAGTATTTAGTAAACTTACGGCAAAAATGCAAAACAAATTATTGTGCTACTTTAGACTGGTCTCGAATTTCAAGTTGAGACCTAAGTTCATCTAAAAATCCTTCAATACCTTTCCGATTGATCACGGAGGAAAACTCGACTCGATGGGTATGTAACATACTTATACCTTCCACGTTAATATCTACTACCTTATAAACGCCATCGATAACTCTAACTCGAAAATCAACGCCAACAGATGAACCACCCGTGGGTCGGAGAATGCGAGTTCTTACCACTGAATCACCCTCAATATCCGAATCTACAACTTCTTCTAACACAAAGGTTTCACCATTGTATGAATCGAAACGACTCGCGTATACGCGTACAATAAAGTCAACGAACAAGTTGTTGTACGCTTTACGCTGTGCTTCTGTTGCTTTCTTCCAATAGCGACCAAGTACAAAACGACTGATCGTCTTTATATGAAATCCTTCCACGAGGATGTTTCTAAATGCTTCTTCGCGCTGCTCGAATGTAGTGTTGTCCTTATCACGCAACACTTTGACAGCCTGTTCTCCCAGCACCCTAATAACTTCCCCCGCTTCGGTATTTGAAGCGCTAGATGAAGTATTGATGAGTGGAAGTGTTAGTAGAACAGCACAAGCAAATCCAGCAACTAGTAATCTATAGCTAAATAAAATTATTAATAGATTCCATATAGGCTTCATTCTGCACTCTTTGCGTCTGAACTAGACACCTGACTAATCTCTTGGTCAGAGGAATCATCAAAAGTTATACTGGGAATGGGTATGCCTGGCGCGACATCGCCATTGCGAATCTTATCAAGTCTATGTTGTCTGTAAAGTTCTCTCATAGCAGCATAAAAATCTATCGAGGTAGATTCCAGAGTTTCCAGCTCATCATTATAGGCAGATCTTTGGTCAATACCCCGTGCTATCATACGCTGATACCGCTCGTGGCTTCGGAGAGCTCTTGAGAATGGGTCTAATAGTAGCATATCGGCAGCCATTCCTATTCCGTCTCTAGGACTGGATGGGCCAAAAAACGGTAATACGACGTACGGCCCTTCGCCAAATCCCCAAACCGATAAAGTTTGACCAAAGTCTTCATCAGCTCTTTCTAGACCCATCTCACCAGCAATATCAAACAAACCAGCGATACCAAAGGTAGAGTTAAATCCAAATCGTACAAACGATGCGATGGCTCGTTCAATATCTAGCTGCAATACACTATTAGCAAAATTAACTGGCTCGCCTAGGTTGTTAAGGGCGTCGTTGACCCTTTCTCTACCCCATTGTGGCACTACTGCAATGTATCCTCTAGCTATCGGTCCTATAATTACATTATCTAGACCTTGATTTAATTGGAATGTCATTCTATTGAAATTTTCATAAGGATCATTAACGGAGTAACTGTCATTCTCGCCCTGAATAGTCTCCTCCGTCGATGCGCATCCAACAAAAGATCCAACTAACAGTAAAACAGTTATACCACGCAAAATTCGCGCTATATTATTTTTTGGAGCAATATTTAGCTTCACACTCTTGTCCTCGTAACATTCCCGAAAGCATATCTACGTTTTTATGTCTTTCAAACTTCTTCCACAATTAAAATACATCAATTAAATACAAAGTTGGCCAAGAATTCACATCATACTTATCAATTTTGCAACAAAGAAAGTCAAAATATCACCAAAAAACAATCATATTCCTGACTAGAAAAGGCCAAGGTAAAAAAAGGTAATAATCAATGTCAATATACCAGTTTAACCCGTATCAACCACTATCATAACGTCAATAAAGAAACCAGCGGAACAATCGGCCTCCAGTATACTCGATCATATCGATTAAAAGTACTGTAACAAATATACTACACATTTGAATAACCAGCCTGATAGTAATAATTTTTATGCTAAAGTTTGGAACGATTGGCCTTTATTTCTAAAAAGAAATAAATAAAAATACCAAATTATGGTGCAGCCTTGGTTGTAAATGCAAAGACTCGATAAAATTACCGTAACACAATCAACCAGTCATGTTTTATTCAATTGCGCTAAACAAATAATAAACGAGAGTATTTTTCCTTTAATCTTCAGCCGACTTCGCTTCCGATAATACATCATCTGCTAGGCGTCCTGTGAGCTCTTGCAAATGATCAAACTCAAACTCAAAACTGCCGACGCCGAGAGTTAGTGAACGTAATTCAATTATAAGGTCATGCATTTCAGCCTGTGGCATTTGACAAACACTTTCATCCCATCCAGTCCAGCCTTCTTTCCCAGAGAACCCCAAAACTTGGCCTCTGCGACCAGTTATTAAACGTTGCACGTTAGGAGTAAAATCGTTTGGTGCTGCAATCTTTACCTCGAAAATTGGCTCTAGCAAAACAGGATTACATTTGGGCATTCCCTCAGACATTGCCATTCGACCAGCAGTACGAAATGCCTGTTCTGAACTATCAACTGCGTGATGTTTGCCGTCAGTTAATGTTACGGAAACATCAACAACCTTGAAGCCAAGTGGCCCTTTCTTTAAATAATCCCGAATACCATTTTCAACAGCAGGGATGTACTGTTTTGGCACTGATCCACCCACAACCGTATTCGAAAATTGAAACCCTTCACCCCGAGGCAATGGCTTTATGTCTACATGCACATCACCAAACTGGCCGTGACCACCGGACTGTTTTTTAAAGCGAGAATGTTGCGAAACGGGTTTACGAATCGCCTCTTTATAAGCCACCTTAGGTCGGTCAGTTGATAGTTCTACCCCGTATTTTTCCTTCAGTCTTTCTAGCGCCACTCGAAGATGCATCTCACCTTGACCCCATAGAACACTGTCGTTGGTGTCCTGAACAAGATCAAACACTATAGAGGGATCCTCTTGGCGTAATTTGGCTATAGCTCCAGATAATTTAACCTCGTCCTCCCGCTTAGTTGCATGTACTGCAAACGAATAGACAGGTGGCAAGTCGGTTGCAGCTGGAAGCGGATCGTTAGAATTCAAACCCTGTTCCATTATTGTCATACCGGTGACTGCTTCATTTAAGCGACCTAAACCAACAATTGACCCTGCCCCAGCTTTACTAAGTTTATTTTGTTGTTGTCCAAAAAGGCTAAACATTCCTGCGATACGGTCACCGCTTTCTAAAGTCATCCCGTCCGTAAATTCGCCTCGCCAAATGCGAGCCAAAGAGATTTTGCCACCATGAGGCGAGATATATGTCTTAATAATTTGCCCCAAGGGGTCCGAACTATTGAGGTTTATTCCTTTAAGAGCCGATGCGGAGCGACAATTGGGTCCTATGTTAATTATCGCCTGTAATAATCTTCTAATACCCCAATCTCTCTCTGCTGAGCCCATAAATACGGGCACCACGTTGGCGGTTGACACAGTTTCCTTAATGAAATTGATAACTTCTTCTTCGGTAGGAATTTTGTCCTCGAGTAAATTTTCCAAGAGTGAGTCATCAAAATCAGCTAAGCTTTCCAAAAGTTGTGTTCGTGCTTCTTCTTGGCGAGAAAGAACGCTCTCCGGTGATTCTATTTTCTCGGACGCTTTGTTATCAGAGTACTGAAAAGCATTGCCGGAAATTAAGTCGACGTATCCTTTAACAGATTCTCCATCCCGAATGGCCACTTGACACGGGACTAAAGGGATTTCCGAAATGTTTTTCAAGGCGGCTATAAGGTCTGCCACACGCACTGTAGTTTCATCAATTTTATTTGCAAAGACTCCATGCGGAATTTTATGTCGTTCCATAAATTTAAAAAGCCTACCCATGGTCCATATACGTTCGATATCCGGATCACATACGATAAGCGCAAAATCAACACCCATTAACGCGTTAAATGTATCCTGAGAAAATTCAACGGAACCCGGGCAGTCTAGAATCGTTAGCTCTAACCCTTCGCATTCAAATGTTACAGTATTAACTTCAACACCTGACTGCCTCGCCCTTGCTTCTGACGAAGAGTCACCCACACTATTACCCTCGCTAACGCTTCCTCGACGATTTATAGCACCGGATACAAACAACATACTTTCCAGAAGGGTTGTTTTACCACTTGTATACGGTCCTACCAGAGCTACACTGCGTGGCTCAATTGCTTTATCACTCATTACATCTCCCCATCTTTTCACTCACATTAGGTGAGTAAATTACTTTTTGTTATCCCCTTAAACCTTAAGACCCAATGATTTCTAATTTTTTGTGTTATTTTATTTAGATCGTCTAGGTATAGAACCAACATTGCAACAGAGTATTTCAATTCTCGCAATCGCCACTACTAAAAATTACAGCCCTTGATATGCTCTAGCGGGCTGAGGACTTTTCGTTAATATATCTTAAACTAAATGATGAGGAAAAGCATATGGGTATCTGGGGGAAAATTGTCGGTGGTGCCGCAGGATTTGCGATAGGTGGTCCGATTGGAGCAATAGTGGGTGTGGCTGCAGGGCATTTTATTGATAGAGCGACATCAAACCGTCAATCCATTTCGAACTCAAGTTCTGCAGCGATCGAAACAAAACAGCAAGCATTTGCAATAGCATTAATAGTACTTTGTGCCAAAATGGCAAAGGCTGATGGTCAGGTTACAAGAGATGAAATAGCTGCTTTTAAGCGTGTGTTTAAGGTGCCGGAAAAAGATATGGGACAAGTAGCTCAGATTTTTGATAAGGCGAGAAAAGATTCGAAAGGATTTGAACCATACGCTGAGCAAATAACGGAAATATTCCCTGAAAACAGGCAGATTCGGCAAGAGTTGCTTGGAGCCTTACTATACATTGCACAGGCAGATGGTGTAGTTCATGAGAAAGAATTAAAGTATTTAAGAGCTATATCTAAGATCTTTGACTTCGATGAAAAAGAATTTGAGCAGATTTACTCTAGTCACTTAGGAACTGATGATGCTGATCCGTATGAAATTCTGGGTCTAGACCGAACTAGTACTGATGAGGATATCAAGCTAACATATCGAAAACTGGTACGCGAAAATCATCCTGATCGTTTAATCGCCGAAGGTTTGCCAAAAGAAATGGTTGATATGGCAAACGAAAAACTCGCACGCATTAACAGTGCCTATGACCGCATAGCTAAATTACGCGGGATAAAATAAAGACTGATTCTCTAATATTAGCCGGTCACGTAATATGAAACTTTGGCACATATTTCTAGCCGTAGCTATGGCGGTACTCTGGGGATTTGGGTTTGTTACCAGCAAATATGCTGCTGATAACATGCCACCCCTGTTTTTTCTTGCACTGCGTTTTATATTGGTTTCACTAACTTTGGTCTGGTTTGTAAAGATACCATATGGGCATTTTAAATCTGTAATCTTATTTTCTGTAAGCATGGGAGTGGGGCATTTTGGACTATTTTACATTGCTCTTCAGTTAGGCGTAGAAGCATCGACGGCTGCAATCATTTGGCAAACGCAAATTCCAATCACAGTGTTTTTGGCAGCCATCATTTTGAACGATCGGCCTGGGTTTCTGGCGATTCTTGGAATTGTTATATCCTTTGGGGGTGTTTTTTTACTTGCTGGAGAACCACGTCATTTAGGAAATATTTCAGCTTTAGGCATAATGTTGGCCTCTTCTGCTATGTGGGCAATAGCAAATATACAGGCTAAAAGACTATCTGACGTCGAGCCACTTACATTAAATGCATGGATGTCTGTTTTCTCGGCGTTAGTTTTACTAGTCTGTTCAATTCTTATCGAAAGTAACCAGTTAGAGAGTTATTTTGTTGCAGATTGGCGCTTGCATGGGTCATTAATTT
Source organism: uncultured Rhizobiaceae bacterium (assembly GCA_964427515.1). Classification (GTDB taxonomy): domain Bacteria; phylum Pseudomonadota; class Alphaproteobacteria; order UBA828; family UBA828; genus CAYRUX01. Next base: position 7,947 of record CAYRUX010000243.1, on the reverse strand, counting down.
ATCAAGTCGTAGGTTCAACAATTCTTGCGTACTGGATTTGGTATTTTCTTTTAAGACGTTATCCAGTATCGCAAATTACCGGATTTATGCTTCTAGTTCCGTTTTTCGGATTTCTTTCGGGAATTTTTGCACTAGGTGATGTTATCACGTGGACCACGGCATTAGGTGGTATTATTACACTAATCGGTGTGGCAATGATTGTACTGCCAAAGCAAATTAGATGGAATAAAATCATCCCGAGACAAGAAAAAAAATGAATTATTTGAAATGAAACTGGCAGAATATTAATTAGAATTTGTAGGCTGATGATTTTATCCCATGAACATTTTCCAACTCAAAATCAGGATGAGCGCCCAATTAACGCTCACATTAGTATATTGGTATTGCACTATACCGGCATGGCAACTGCTAAAGCTGCTTTGCATCGCATGCAAGATCCAACCGCTAAAGTTAGTGCCCATTGGTGCATTGACGAAGATGGTAGGATTTATAGCTTAGTTCCAGAAAAGTTAAGAGCATGGCATGCGGGGTTAAGCTATTGGCGCCAAAAATATCTAGTTAACGATATATCTATAGGAATCGAACTCGTAAACCCCGGACATGAAAATGGTTATAGACCCTTTCCAGCCAGACAAATGAAGTCATTGACGGGGTTGGCAATTGAAATTCTTTCGCGCTACGAAATACCTGCACAAAATGTTGTTGGACATTCAGATATTTCTCCACATAGAAAGAAGGATCCAGGGGAACTATTTGACTGGCGTCGTCTTTCCGAAAGTGGCATTGGCTTATGGCCAACCCATTTGAATAAGTTAAACGATCACTTCCCGGCTCTCAGCAAAGGATCGCAAGGGTTAAGTGTCAAAACTTTACAGGAAGGGCTTTTTAATTATGGTTACGGGCTGAATGTAGACGGGATATATGGCGAGGAAAGTGAATCGGTGATAACAGCATTTCAGAGACACTTTCGACAAGGTAAAGTTGACGGAATCGCTGACAATGCTACCCTCGCCATTCTACAAAATTTATTATATCAAATTGGTATTCCAAAGTGAAGCTGTTGGCTGTAATTTAATCTTCTTATTGACTAGTCGTACTTAGAGCATAAGCTTATTACGGTCAGATGACCGGATGGCCGCCACCATCGTTTTTTATTATGGTGGAGGAAAGTCCGGGCTCCACGGGGATACGGAGCCGGGTAATGCCCGGCGGGGGCGACCCTAGGGAAAGTGCCACAGAAAGCAAACCGCCTGTCGAAAATCCTTAGTTTTCGACGATAAGACAGGTAAGGGTGAAAGGGTGCGGTAAGAGCGCACCGCGCTGTCGGTAACGGGAGTGGCATGGTAAACCCCTCCGGGAGCAAGACCAAATAGGAATGGTAAGCCTGCTATTTTTTTGTAAGGCAAGCGCATTTCCGCGTTCACCATTCGGGTCGGTCGCTAGAGGCGTTCGGTAACGAGCGTCCCAGATGAATGGCCATCACCCTAGAATGATAAATTTTTGGGTACAGAACCCGGCTTACAGGTCATCTGACATTCCCATCTAGTTGAACTTAAGATTTTTCAATTAATAGCATTTATAAAAAGTAATATTCCGCTTTTAAATATATCAAAATCAAAGATGTTTGTTTTGGATAGTTCAAAAATAAAAGCTCTTAAGTTAGTCAATAAATATACGAGTTTACTTTAATTAAGAACAAAATTAGAACAACATCGGTTGTCAAAATTTAGTGTGTTTTGGGTGCTTAACCAAGCACTGCTTGAAAAGTAGAACATAAAAGAAACATAAATAAAAAGTTTTGGTTATTAAAAGAAAATTATACAATAGAAACAATCACATACTGTTAAGTGCTGTAAAATGATCATTGGGTAAAAAAATATTTAGACAATATTTTTGGTTAATTTTTTTACTTAAATAGTTTGACGTCCAAATTTACCCATGATATCCCATTAAATCCCAAGTACATTACTTCGTGTCTTGGGTAGATATAATCAAGGCGCAGGTACTTGATTTAGGGCGGAACTTTAGTATGGGAGCGTGGACTTGGCTTTATTTACTGGCCATGTCGTCAATAAAATGGATCGCAAGGGAAGAGTTTCTGTCCCGGCGTCGTTTCGTAACGAGCTAGTTAGTCTAAGTTTTCCTGGAATCGTTTTATTTCCTTCTCCAGAAGGAATTCCCGCTATTGATGGAGCAGGAATAGACTGGCTTCAAAGTTTGAGTGCCAATTTTGGCACCTCTAATCCGTTTGCGCCTAGATTAAGAAAAGCTCGAATGGCATTATTCGGCCAAGTAGAACGACTGGTATTTGATCCAGAAGGTCGAGTTATACTTACAGATTCCTTAATTCAACATGCTGAAATTACCGAGAGCGTTGCATTCATTGGAATGGGTGAAACATTCCAAATCTGGGAACCAAGGGCAGGTAAGGACTTCCTATATAATGCTATATCAGAAGCATCCCAAGAATTTGAAGCTTTAAGGCTCTCTCAATCTGACGAAGGAGAGCAGTGATGCCGCCGGTCAGTGTCGCTTCGGGTAGCATGAAGGTAAATACACACAAGTCAGTAATGCTATCCGAAGTATTGGAAATTCTCGAGCCTAAGGACGGAGCCGTTTATATTGACTCAACTCTCGGTGGTGGCGGTTATAGTGAAGGTTTGCTTAAAGCAGCTAAATGCAAGGTATGTGCCTTTGACAGAGATCCTTTAGCTATTCGTAACAATTCATCCTTATCTGAAAGATTCCCTGGACGACTTACTCTAATCAACGGTTGTTTCAGCAGTATGGAGCGCTTGTTAGCCCCATACGGTATTCATGAAGTCGATGGGGTGGCTTTTGATCTCGGTGTTTCCTCAATGCAACTCGACGACGCATCTCGTGGTTTTTCATTTCGTTATGACGCTGCATTAGATATGCGCATGGGAAATAATCAGAAAGATGCTAAAGAGGTTGTTAATTCGGCTTCAGAAGAGATGCTTGCTGACATAATCTATAATTATGGCGAAGAAAGAAGAGCTAGAGCAATCTCTCGAGCAATAGTAGCGGCAAGAAAAATAAGCCCAATTAACCGCACCAGCCAACTTGCAGAGATTGTTCGTCGGGTTGTTCGTCAAAAATCTGGGAATATTGACCCTGCAACTCGAACCTTTCAAGCACTACGAATATATGTGAACGAGGAACTTTCTGAGCTTGATTTAGGGTTGTCAGCAAGTGAACGATTGCTTCGGCCAGGTGGTCGCCTTGCAGTAGTAGCATTTCATTCTCTGGAAGACAGAAGGGTAAAAAGCTTTTTACTTGAGCGTAGTGGCTCTCAACCAAACCCTAGCCGTCACTTACCTAGTCCAGCCGAAAACGCCATAAAAATGCCACAACCTAGTTTTAAAATTCTTAATAGGCGTGTTCGCAGACCAAAATCATATGAGTGTGCGGAAAATCCACGCTCACGTTCTGCTAAATTAAGAGGTGCTGAGCGAACACGTGCGCCTGTTTGCTTAAAGGAAATCGCATAATGGTTCGGCCTGCTCTTATTTTGTGGATTGGATTGCCAGCCATCATGACAATCGCATTATTACTGGTAAGTTACGAAGTAAAACAACTCGAAAATCAACTGGTAAATATTGAGTCTCAACGCATGGCGCAACAGGAAGAAATTCACGTATTACATGCAGAGTGGAGCTATCTTAATGAACCAAAAAGGCTAGCGATTCGAGCGGAAAACTATCTATCCCTAAGACCTATTTCACCTGAGCAAATAATAGTGGGGCCTGATGTGCCCCTCATAAAGAGTGCATTCAATGAGTGATTTAAATATTCGTATCTGGCGGAATGCTGCGACTGACTTACGCCTTGCGGATGGCATTGATACTCTTGATGCTCAACAAGCGAGGAGACCACTTGAGGTTGCTCGTACCCGTCTTCTAGTGGCCGCCGCCATTTTTACTTTGTGCTTTGTGATACTAGGTGGTCGATTAGTGCAACTTTCTGTTTTTGGGGTTGAACAACAAGAAAAACAAATCGTAGCAAATGAAACCAATGCGCTAACCCTCAAACGAGCCGATATCGTAGATAGAAATGGAACCCTTATAGCGACAAACCTTCCCGCACAATCTCTATTTGTTAATCCTGAGGAAGTGCTCGACGTTGAAGAAGCTGTTGCCAAGATTGTTGAAATTCTGCCAAATATCCCCCGTAAAACAATCAATAGAATCGCTAGTGCAAAGGGTCAGTTCGCGTGGATAAAAAGATTTCTAACACCTGACGAACACAAAAGAATTAACCAGCTTGGGTTACCAGGTTTTTATTTTCAACGTGAAGAGCGTAGAGCATATCCTCATGGATCTCTGTATGCCCACGCACTGGGCTTTGCTGGAGATGATAATGATGGCTTAGCTGGCTTAGAAATGGCTCGAGACTCAACTCTGAAAATGTTAGCGAATTCTCCCAATGCTAAATTAATTACGGCACTGGATGGCAGAGTTCAGCACGCGGTTCATGACGAGTTATCAAAGGCTATGAAAATCTTCAATGCTAAAGGGGCCGCTGGAATCGTTCTTAATGTTCATAACGGAGAGGTTCTATCACTTGTAAGTCTGCCTGATTTTGATCCATATAATTATAATTCGGAAAAATTTATTAATCGCGCAACATATGGTGTTTACGAATTAGGTTCTACTTTTAAACCTTTTACAACTGCCATGGCGCTTGAAGCGGGTGTCGTTGACATAGATGACCGTTATGATGCAACAAAACCTCTAAAGGTTGGTCGTCATTCTATTCGAGATGTCCATCCGCAGAATCGATGGCTCAGTATTCCTGAAATTTTAATTCATTCGTCAAACATTGGGGCGGCGCAAATAGCACGTGATGTCGGAGCAGAACGTCAAAGAAAATTTTTTAAAAACCTCGGAATGTTAGACCCATTGACATTAGAATTGATCGAAAATGGTCATCCTAGAGTACCGAATAATTGGCGGGAAATTCGCACTATGACTATTGGTTATGGTTACGGCCTTTCAGTTACACCTATGCATTTAATTAACGGTTTTGCATCTCTTGTAAATGGTGGTTTGAAAATCAAGCCTACTCTTCTCCGACATAAACAAACGAACAATTTGGAAAGAGTCATTTCAAAAAAGACCTCTGACATGATGAGAAGAATGATGCGGTTAGTGGTTGAAGAAGGTACCGGCAAGAAAGCTAATGCTAGAGGATATGCTGTAGGCGGTAAAACTGGAACTGCATGGAGAGCTGCAGCTGGCGGATACGATAGCAATAAACTTATTACAACTTTCATTGGTGCCTTTCCTATAACAGAACCTCAATTTGCTATTCTTGTAATGCTTGAAGAACCCAATAGTACTAAGGAAACACATGGTTACGCGGGTGCCGGTTGGAATGCTGCGCCCGTATTAGGGAAAATTGTGTCAAGGATCGCACCTATAATGGGCGTTATTCCATATTTACCACCAACTAATAATAAAAAAGTGAAAACTAAGCCAGTTTTAGTTAAGGCCAGCCTAGAGGAACGCCAATTTGCGTCTTATTGAACTTATAGAAGAGGAAAAAGGTACGAATGAGGACGCTGTGGATATAACAGGTTTAACGTCCAACTCACGAGATGTAAAACCTGGCTATTTATTTGCTGCTTTGCCTGGAAATAATGTTAAGGGTACAGATTATATACCTGATGCTATAAGTCGCGGAGCAAAGGCCATTCTTGCACCTTCGGGTAATTGCTTTGACACAGCTGTACTTAACACCAGTATACTTATTACAGATAAAAATCCTCGTCAGCGCTTAGATAAACTAGCGGCTCGATTTTTGAAACTACAACCTGAATATATTGCAGCGATTACCGGCACAAACGGCAAGACCTCACCCGCGGTATTTTTGCGTAGATTGTGGCAAGAGTGTGGAGTCAATGCATTCAGTCTCGGCACTTTAGGAGAAGAAAGTGGTGGCGAGTCTCTCAAAACAAAATTGACGACACCTGATCCTATAACTTTGCATCACAGCCTTGCTCGATTAGCAGGCGAAAATATAACTCATGGCGTCATCGAAGCGTCTAGTCATGGACTTGATCAATACCGATTAGACGGGGTTACTGTATCAGCAGGTGCTTTTCTAAACCTGACCCGGGATCACTTAGACTATCATAATAATTTGGATGCATATCTAAAATCAAAAGCCCGACTTTTTGATGAAGTAATGGAGCCGAACCAAGATGTGGTGCTTAATGGAGACTCACCTTACATATCTGTAATCTCTGAAATTTGCCATAAAAGTAAACACAGGGAACTTTTTTTTGGCCATGGTAAGGGTGATATTAGACTGATTGAAAGAAATGCTGAAGGCTTCAAACAAAATATAAAGTTAGAACTTTTAGGCAAAATATATGACCTTAACATTTCGCTCTCAGGAGCTTTTCAGATTTATAATCTCATGGCCGCAGCTGGTCTCGCAATAGTATCCGGAATGAAGACGGGCGATATTGCTGAAGGTCTGACAAAATTAACTGGCGTCCATGGTCGTTTGGAGTTAGTTGCACGTCTAAAAAATGGTGCCAGTGTATTTATTGATTATGCTCACACGCCAGATGCCTTATCCACAGCGCTCAAGGATCTGAGAGACCTTACTAAAACTAATTTAGTCCTTGTATTCGGTTGTGGTGGAAACCGAGATGCCGGAAAACGTCCTGAAATGGGGAAAATAGCTTCAGACTTAGCAGATATTGTCTTCATCACTGATGATAATCCACGCTTAGAATGCCCAGAATCAATCCGTCGTGAAATAATTTCAACATGTCCCAATTCTAGAGAAATCGGAATGCGAAAAAAAGCGATACGCGAGGCTATAAGAGTATTAAAGAAAAACGACATTCTTCTAATTGCGGGTAAAGGCCACGAAAAAGGCCAAAATATAGGAGGTAAGGTTATCCCTTTTGACGACCAGAAAGTCGTTCTAAGTGAGTTAGCATTATTGAACAATTTAACGGTTACTTCACGCATATGAATAATTCGATCCAAAAAGAAACTGCTTTGTGGAGTAGTGAACAAGCAACCATTGCCACCAGTGGGGTTGCTCATGGTAAGTGGAAGGCTGATGGAATATCTATAGATAGTCGAAATTTACTACCAGGCGATCTCTTAGTAGCTCTTAAAGGGCCTAATCATGATGGGCACGACCACGTACTAGAAGCACTGTCAGGAGATGCAGTTGCGGCGATGGTGGAACATGCGCCCAAATCGTCTGATGCGGTTGGCCCTCTATTGATCGTCCCAAGCAGCATAAGGGCACTTTATAATTTAGCCGAATCTGCAAGAGCAAGAAGTACTGCTGGTATTATTGCGGTCACCGGTAGCGTGGGTAAAACTGGAATGAAGGAATTAATTTACCGCGCATTGTCATCGGTTGGTTCTGTGTGTCGTAGTTCGGGCAACTTAAACAATCAAATTGGTGCTCCGTTAAGTTTGGCTCGCCTTCCCGTTGAGGCTAAGTTTGGAATATTTGAGTTAGGTATGAACCATCCAGGTGAAATTGCGAGTTTATCTAATCTGACCCGGCCACATATTGCAGTTATAACAAATGTTGAAGCTGTCCACACTGAATATTTTAAGCATACGGATGCAGTGGCAAAAGCCAAAGCAGAGATTTTTGAAGGATTGGAAGCAGGTGGTACTACAATTCTGAATCTTGATAATAAATATTTTGATTACCTCAGCGATTTAGCTCAGAAGAAAAATGCAAAAAAGATTATTAGTTTTGGTAAGCATGAGAAAGCTCAGGCGAGGTTATTAAAATGGCTGCCGGACAAACAAGGTGGTCTAGTAGAAGGTAAAATTTTTGGAATGAATTGCAAATACCGCTTGCAATTAAGAGGGGAACATTGGGCGCTTAATAGCGTTGCAGCAATAGCTACGGCCGTTACAGCGGGCGCACCCCTAA
>CAYRUX010000242.1:0-12747 GCA_964427515.1 uncultured Rhizobiaceae bacterium | reverse complement strand
TTATCTAACACAATATGACCTTTGGGCTACAAATAACACCTTCCCTCCCCATGGCGCCTAAAAGCAGTCTCCACGCAATCCACGTATTCCTCTGGGGTTAAAAGGCCCATCATATCCGATCGACTAAGGATGAGTGTTTTTCGATTTCTCCAATTCTTCACCAACGTTATTCCTCCAAAAAAACTAATAAATCCACCAAACTAAAAAGCCCGACACTGCGTTCCAGACTGAAATAAACCGACCTTTAAATGATGCATATGATTTAAGAAAAAAGTTATGCTACCATATCAACTGCAATTACACATTATTCTTCCATTAACTAAATACTAATGTCTAAAAACCGCAGATCGTTCTGCGTGTAATACAAAAGAATCAATATTAAGTTTCTATATCAGGACGCAGTTCCTTACGATCTAGTTTTGTTTGTCCGCAGCAATGGTTTCCATTTCAATTAACCAATCCGGGTGTGCTAGCCCTGCGACGATAGATAATGTTGACGCTGCCGGGTAATTGCCAAGATAGGAATCTCGTATCTCTCGCATCACTGAAAGATGATTTCTATCTATAAGTAAGGTATTAACCTTAACTATATTAGCTACACCCATATTTACTTCTTCGAGTACAGCTATAGTATTTTTCCACATTCTATGCGTTTGGGCTTCAATGCCGTCGGCGATTTACCATCAGCATTTGCACCCACCTGACCAGATACGTGTAGCCATCTTGCATTATAGTCGACCAGAGCCCCATGACTATATTTTGAGGCCGGGGCAGCAATAGAACTTGGTGTAAAAAGTTTAACCATAACTCCTCCTTCTTAAGGGCATATTTCAAAAATTATAAGTTTGCCGTTCACGGCGTCTTAATATTGGGCATTATTTCCTGCGCCAAACACTTTTTTGAGTCGCGCCAACCCTGCATATCATCCAAATGGTCGTAGGAGATTGCAAGTAACTGTCCAACCCCCACCCAATGTTCCATAATATCATATATCTTTTGCTCTACAGTGGCCGGGCTGCCAACACACATATTGTGCTCCACCATATATTCCAGCGTGACGTCCGAGTCAGCTACTTCAGGATGGTGTTTGCAAGTATCCAACATACCAATTCGTTTCAGTACAGGGAGCCAAAAATTTCTATACTGGTCTCCAATTGCTCCGTTCAATACCTTATCGCGAGCCTCTTTATCAGTATCAGCAATATAAACATCTCGACCAATCCGCCAAATCTCTCGGTTCGCCTTACGTCCTACAGTTTGAGCTCCAGCTTCTACAGCCTCCCAATGGCCACTAAGATAGCTATTACCAAAACTTAGGCTTAAAGGAATAAAATTTTTCTTTCCAGCCAGTTCTAATGTAGGCGAGTTAGCGCTAAAACCAGCGATTGCTAATTGCGGATACGGCTTAGTAAAAGGGGTAATATGAAATTTATACAGATCTTCAGGGTCATCTGCAGGTCGTCGCCCTTTCCAATATTTTCCCGCATATTCGAACTCGCCTTCACTCTCCCACAGACGAATCATTATATCTAGAGATTCTTCAGCCATTTCCCGATTTTGACCACTGAAGCCGTCGATATCAAACAAGCCCCAGTCAGACGGAATTGATCCTGATCCTATTCCAATAAAACAACGCCCTTGGGAAATATGATCAAGCCATGCAATTCTATGAGCTAACTCAGCTGGATGGTGATAGGGAAGCATATAACCACCAGGAGATACCCTAATTTTTTCCGTAACGGTTAATGCTTGAGCAACTAAAAGATCTGGAGCCGGGTTAGGTTCTCTCGGTACTGTATAATGGCAACCAATCCAGGCCTCTTCGAAACCAATACTATCCAGAAATTGTAGATATTCTAAATTATGGTAATGACCTTCGGCAAAGTCCCTGTTTGGTGGATGGTTTGGCATAAGAAAAGTACCAACCTTCATCAATTCGCCCTCCGAACGTTATATACCATTGATGCTACCTGCACTACACAGTATCGACTAATTTACTATACTAAAACTCATATAATATTTTTAATTAGTCTGAACAGTTAAAATCGATAGAAAACCTTGACGTACAATATTATACAAAAATATTAAATCGTGACAATTGGACGTCAATCATTCGAATATTTTTTTCTATTTTGAAAAAACTAAATTACCGAGGTTAACTTCGTTTAGATAGAATCATTCCATTAATTAGCGATGGCTATACTTAACTAACTTTTGAAGAGGAAAATAAAAATTTTTAATTCAAGGATATCCTTTAAATGGCCTGTTGACGGAAATCTACCCTCGAGAGTTATTTACCCTGACGGAAAAGAACCACCCGGAATACACATTGATGATATTCTAAAAATGTTGGCACAAGATACGGTGCTTGCCTTGAACAAATTAGATGCTAAAAACGAGTCATTATATATTAGCGGTCACTTGATAACTGAGGAATTAGAAGTTAAGCATAAGTGGTTTAGAGGCGTGGCCGTAGTTTGGGAAATAGCGACGGGAAATAAACCCTTGGTTTATCTGGAAGGCAACTCACTTTCTAAAAACTCCGTGCATTTCAGAGAGTTTATCAAGGCAGCTAGGATAATACGCAACGGCAGGAGATGGCCTCAAATTGAAGCAGATGACACTAAATTTTACTACGACTACATAAAGTCTCAAATAAACTCATAAGTGAACATTTAATTTTATACAGATTCTCTGACCCATTCGACTAATTTAGTTTTAGGGAGCGCACCCACTTTGGTTGATGAAACCTCTCCATCTTTAAATAGGATGAGGGTTGGAATCCCACGAACACCATACTTGGCAGCAGCTGATGGATTACTGTCAACATCCACTTTTGCTACGGTTAAAGAATCTGTTAATTCCTGGGCAAGTTCTTCCAATGCTGGTGCTATCGCTTTGCATGGCCCACACCATTCTGCCCAAAAGGCAACCAAAACAGGCCCATCCGCTTATAATACTTTTTCATCAAATTCAGCATCTGTAACGTGAGTAACGGCCATAACTATCTCCTAAAAGGCGTGTGGGGATGAGCTTGGGAATGTAAGTTGAAGAATCGAAAGCGTCAAGATGAATAGTCATCCAATAATTCATCCGGCAACCAAATTATTTCCGATTTTTCGATCAATAACGAAACACAGCAAATTTTATGGTCAGAGAAAGCACGCCGAAATACTGACCTATAACCTGCCATTTTTATTAAATACTCCTTTTGATACTTTGAAATATCCACAGAATTTGAAACATCTACAGAAAAATCATCTTTAAATATAAAATCAATAACTACTACTTTGTCGTCCTCTATTAACACTCGGTCCACTTGGGCTGAAATTATCTGATCATCAATTATTGCTGTAACTTCAAAATTACTTTGACTTTTTGATCCAAAGAATAATCGACAGTCTGTGTTGTCAATTAGTTTCAAAGTTTTCTTTTTAATGTCGTTTTCTAAGCGTAAATCAAAATTATTTTCTGCCTGTGAAAAAAACTTTCTGATTAACTTCTCATAGTTCTGCACACTCTCTTTCGTTAATAATTCCAGTAGTCTACAAATTGCATTATCTCTAGTTTCACTAGCATTTTCCCCAACCCTACTATTTTGCCGCGACGGCAAAATTAACTCTAATCTGCTGCTTTCCTTTTTTGGGGTAGATCTTAAATTAGTAGGTATATCCCCTATATTTTGTTTCTCAATACATTCTTTATGAGGGGGCATTAAATCGATTGTCTGAGGTGAACTTATTTGCAATCCTGTTCCAAGCCATCCATTCCCCTTAGCATACTTCGACGAATTTTTCGTTACGCCTTCTAACTGACTTAATCCAGCTCTAATTAAACTGTACCAACATTTATCGGATGGAATTTTAGAACGATGCCAGCCACACACATAAAGCCTATCTTCCGCTCGGGTCATCGCAACATAGAGTAAACGTCGATACTCATCCATCTGTCTTTGACGCAAATCAGACCTTAGCGATTTTGCAATTTTTTCCTCTTTATCGCGACCACTAGGCCACAGTGGTAAAATAATTCCATCTTTACTCGAGGTCCATAAAACCGTATTTCTATCTCGTGGAATTGATATGGTGTCAGGAAGAAATACTATTGGCGCTTGCATTCCTTTGGCGCCATGTACTGTCATTATACGCACTTCTTCCTGTTTCTGTTCAAAATTGCTCTCCAATTTTGATTTTGTGGCCCTTAACCAATGTAGAAAATGTTGTAAAGAGGGTGGGTGGAATCTTTCAAATCGCATAGCTGCCGTTAGAAATTCTTCTATTTGCTCTTCTGCTTCATTTCCTGTTGAGCCAAGTAAAGCTGCTCGGCCACCATCAGACGCCAGAAATTCGGCATAAAATTCATACGGAGCCATCAAATCAGCCTTATTTAACCACAACATCAACTTGTTATACGCTTGTTTAAAACTTCTATTTTCATCTTTGCGATTGCTAAGAGTTGTCCAAAGACTTTTGTGACCTCTCTGCCAAGCAAGTAAATACAATTCCTCTTCACTAAGCCCTATGAAAGGTCCTTTTAATAAACTAGCTAACGTCAAATCATCGTCGGGAAATAGTATAAAATCTCCAAGAGCCATCAAATCTATGATGGCAAGCTGTTCTGTCAGTACAATATTATCAGCCCCAGAGACCGCTATCTGACGTGACTTCAGTGCGCTAACCAAATACGAGACAAATTTACCTCGCTTGCGAACAAGCACCATGATGTCAGCTGGAGTTATAGGCCTATTCTTCGAAACTAACCACTCAGGACCACTCTTGGAAGGACTTCCCTGGATCCAGTCTGAAATATTTTTGGCGATTGTATTAGCCAAGCGGTTTTCAATATCGTCGATCAATTGACGAGTGGTCGGCGGCGTCCAACTCTCTTCATCTTTAAAAGTGATAGGCACACAAGTTGGCCAGACTTCGACGATGCCACTTTCGCCTATACGCTTAATTTGATGCTGTAAACGCTCACCTGAGGATAGTACACCTCTGGCGGCCTCATCTTTAGAAAATACTTTGTCAACTAGGTTCAATATAGGTGCAGTAGAACGAAATGAAGTATCCAGTGGAATTTCACGCCAAGCCCGATCTGCAGCTTTTGCCATTGAGCTAAAATTTGACCGAACGTTATCCAATAATACAGGGTCGGCTCCCTGAAAACTAAATATTGATTGTTTTTTATCTCCTACAGCAAAAATAGTACGCTCTATATCATGTGCATTTTGGCCTGAAAAAAAATCTTGTGATAGAGCTTTAACGATTAACCATTGAGATGAACTAGTGTCCTGAGATTCATCTATAAGTATATGTTCTAACCCACCATCAAGCTTATACATAACCCACGGAGCAATATTAGGATTGCTTAATAGCTCACAGGTTTTGAAAATTTGGTCATCATAATCGATTGCAGCATGCTCTCGTTTTATCTCTTCGAAATGATGAAGCACCCGAGCAACCACATAGATAAGTGCAGCACTATTTTCCATGATAGAAAATGCCCTTATACTATCTGCATGCAAAAGTAACCTCGATTGCTCCTGACGCAATACGTCCTGAATATCTATCATCTCAGCTTGGACAGTTTTGCTTGCTAATATTGTTTTGCCTTTAATATTTCCTTTAGTTAAAAATTGGCTGCAATAACGATCAAATGTTTTTATACGACCTAAAATATCATTTGCTAACCATTCAGTAATAACCATACCGCGATTTGAATCGGTCTCGGTGCCGTTACATAAGGCAGCTGCAGCCTTAGTTAGTCCATAGAAATCAAAATTACTTTCACTACAATTTTGTAACAACAGGTTGTATTCAGTATCTGCACCGTCCAAACCAAACATTCTTCCAAGAACTAAACGAACGTCTTCTTCAGTTTTTGTCTCAACAAGAAGACCTCTCACTTTATTTTTTTTACTCATTATTTCACTTAACAGTGAGGAAAAACGAACCTCACCAATTTGGGTCGTAATGACAGATAATGCGGTTAATAACTCAGAGTTCTTACTGTATCTGGAATGTGCAAATAACCGGTTTTGTGCCTCAATCAAAAATTCTTGTGTAGTTCTCTCATCTGCCACAGTAAATTGTGGGGAGAGTCCAGCTTCTATCGGAAAACGCTGCAAAAGCGCCTGACAATAGCCATGGATTGTCTGCACATTCATTCCTCTTTGATTTTCAAGGATTCGTCCCATAAGCTGTCGGGAACGGAATATTTCTAGTTCATTTGGTTTACGTTGCAGCAACTTCTCTAAATCTTTTATTAAATCTTTATCTCTTACGGATGCCCAATTGCTCGTAGTATGTGTAATACGGTTTATCAGCTCAGCAGAAGCAGCTCTTGTAAAAGTCAAACAAAGAATGCGCTTAGGATCGGAACCTTCAAGTAGTAAGCGTAACAAACGATCAATCAAAACCTTGGTTTTTCCCGTGCCTGCTGATGCGGTTACCCACACGGAAGCTTTTGGGTTCGACGCTTCTACTTGTTGAATGGTCATCATAAAGGTTCCGTAATTCTAAAAAACCATTCCTGAACTCGCTCAAGGTGCTCATAATCGTTTCGCATTGGCGGTAAGTGCTGACGGGGGAGTGGATGGTATACTGTGTCTGGATCATCAAATGCTGTTATCAAATCAACAAGGCCTTGCTCAGCTTTCGAGATGATATCTCCAATGTCTGTGCCGCTGTTTATAACTTTAACCATTCCCGCGGGGTCACCGCCGCCAAGTTGCCAATATGCTAATTGACTAACTTTGCCAGCGCCAATCTGTTTAAATCCACCCTTTTCGATAATAAGAGCTTCTAGGCTCAATTGTGGTCGCAGACCCGCAAGCACCTCTAACCTGCCAGGAATACCCCCAGTCTTATAATCAATTATCGCCAATTTGCCATCTTGGAACTGATCAATCCTATCGGCCTTGGCATACAATAAAAAGTTTCCAGCAGGCCCTTTTAAAGGAATTGCTCCTGTCACTTCGCTGGCGACAGGCGAGGCTAATTGACGCCAAGATAATTCATACTCAATAAACCAATTTGCAATCCGCTCAAAACGAGGCCACCAAAAAACCATCAATCCTGGTCTCTTCTCAAAAGGTTTAAATGCTTTCCGGCCGATTTCAATAAGCCGAGTAAATGAATTAGACGGCAATTCACCCGGATATTCTTTAAGAAACGTATCAAGTATATTATGGATCACCGCTCCTTTATCTAAGGCACCAGGTTCCATATCAATCTTATCCATTGGAACCAAACCAAGAATATGCCGTGCATAAATCGCATACGGGTCATGTTGCCATACCTCAATTTGCGTGACCGAAAGCTTGCGGGGTCTCGATTTTATGGGGGGGTTAGGAGCAGGAGGAAGCGATTGTACAGGCAAACTAGGAGAGCGATCCAATAGATTTTGCCAGATTATCCATTTTTCTGATTTTTGATTCAGAACTTGCATCAATCCAGAATTGGATAGAATAGTTTTTAAACGAGTTATCCAACGTGAGGGTATCGTAACCTCACCGCCTACTTTTTTGGCTCGAGTTATCATTACTTCAGGCTTAGAGCAGCACTGACTAAAATCATGTGCTGAAAGCCCAATTCTTGTTTCATTTGATGATAAACCCAATTCCACCCTCATGACTTGGCTCATCCAAGGGTCTATCTCTAATTTGGCTGGCCAGCTGCCCTCATTAATTCCACCCAATATCAGAAGATCAGCATGCTGAAGCCGTGCCTCCAAGGGACTTAAAATTAATAATCTAGGATGGCCAATAGAAGGCGGGTGTACTAAATATTTTTCTAAAAACTCATCTAATAAAACAGAATATTCTTTGCCTGTCAGTTTTAACGAAACATGACTATGCTCACCTAATTCATTTAAATACCTTGAAGCAACCTTGCCATACTCGCCTGACCAAAGGCGTTCATTGCCAGTTTCAATGTCAGTTCCTGCAAGCCACTCTGAAAAATCTAAGTGGCAATTTACAAGCTCAGCTAAACCGCACCTAATATTTTCTAATTTTCTCAAAGAGGACGCTGCCCTTTCTAATTCAGAAACCCACTCTGACAGAGACGGTTGCGAAGATGCTTTCAATGCTTGCCTTAAGCCTAGAAACCCCGGTTCAGGTCGTGCGCCTCGCAAAACTGAGAGTTCTACTTGTCTAACAATCTCTCGAAATTCTTTTTGGCTTCTTCCTCCAGAAGCCAAAGGATGTTTTAATGCCGACAAAAAAGGAATAGGTGCAACCTGCTGCATAACGAGTCGTATCGATAGCCTCAAAAAGGCACCAATGGGTGTTTCTCCTAATGGAATTCCTCCTGAATCATCGATTTCTACACCCCATCTTTTTAACTCTACCGTGACACGACGAGCTAAACTTCGATCAGTCGTTACGAGAATAGCTGTATTATTGCCTTCTTCGAGACTGGCTCTGAGTCGAAGTGCTATTACTCCTGCCTCAATCTGAGAATTTGCACATTCACAAAGAGAGAGTCCCTGTAGTGTTTCACGATTAGCTTTAGGTAAAGTTGACCAATTATGCATTGTTGAAACAGGGCTCATAGCTTGTGTGATTAATTTTAATCGAGACATTGGAAGACTGCAGCTACTATACCTTGGCCATGACAGAACCTCATCTTTTGATATTCCAACACGATTTAAAAGTTGTTTTAAGCCATATTGTGGATGGGTTTCATCCAGATTCCCCCAAGTTTTATCATCCATGCCTTGATCCAACCCCGGCAAAACTACACCACCCTGCGGCAACCTTGAAACTACCGAAAGCAACTCAGCCGTAGCCGGTATACTGCCAGTAGAGCCCGCCACAATAACAGGAGAGGGTGGAGGGTTTTGCGCCCAATTTCTAGCAAGGTTCTCCAACGCAATGTTTCGTCTGGACGCCCAATCCAAAGAGTTGTTTTCAGATAAAATATTGGGCCAATACTCAACAAGAATCTTAAGAAATAACAATACTTGTTGCCAATGTGTTGAGTGCTCTTCTGGAACTAGTTTTTCTAAGTTACCAAGGTCAATTTTCTCTGTCTGTGCCTCATCAAGGAAGGAACTCAGCTCACGAGAAAGTCTTAGAGCTCTCTCCAAATTTCTAGAACAAATGTTCTCCTCCGACTTATTTTCAAATACACTAGTTTTTTCACCTTTGGCCAACACTAAACGAGCTAAAAATAATTGCCGGTGTACGTTAGAAAACTTGGGGGGCAAACCTTCTATTTCAGTCAAAGCCGAAATATCAGCTGTTTTGCCTTTATCGCCCACATCTCCTAGGGGGATAATAAGAGGCAGTACGGTCGCTTTATTTTTAAATCTATTTACAAATGTCTCTTTAAAGGTCTTACAAGCCCGGCGTGTTGGCAAGAGAATAATGATTCTACTGAGTGCCAAAGGATCCTTTTTATCAAAGGAAAACAACTCGCCAGATAACAAACCGCCCGCCAACTCTTCAATAAAGGGAAGCCCTGAAGAAATTGTATATATTTTTGGTAAAGATTTTAGCTTGTTCACTAATCGGCCTTATCGTGCAATATTTGTTCCGCTTCAATAACTCCTTTAGGTGTACCAACATGGCACCACCAACCTTCATGGATAATAGCAAACAGGCGACCTAATTCAGCAGCCCTGTCATAATAATGATTAAGCGAATGTGGTTCTTCTAATGCTCCATTAAATAACCGAGGATGGAATATTTGCACGCCACAGAATACCAAAGAGTCTTTGACACCTGCTGCTCTCTTCGGTCGCCCGTCTTCCGATAGCACAAAATCTCCAGCCCCTGTATAGCCCACAGAATGCGATGGGCGACTCAATAAAAGAAGCGCGTCCATTTTTTGATCGTCCCATTTATTAAAAAGTCTACTAAGAACTGGATTGCCTGACTTACCAAGAATTATAGAATCACTATTTAAAACAAAAAAACGATTATTACCTAAACTTGGCAAGGCCTTTACCACTCCTCCTCCTGTTTCTAGCAATGTAGTCTCAAGTGATAATTTCGTTTTTAGATTTGGATTCTCATCCGAAAATAATTCAAGATGCTTTGAAATTTTATTTGCATGATAATGTGCGTTAACTATTACTAATTCCACCCCTATCGAAATGAGGCTATCCAAAGAATAGTTAATAAGTGGTTTATTACTGACTTTTATAAGAGGTTTTGGTATGGCTTCACTTAGTGGCAACATGCGTTTGCCAAAACCTGCTGCTAGAATCATTGCATTAATTGGCGTTTTACTCATGCCAAATAACTATCCTCCTTTCCCTTAAAAGATTGTTATCAAGCCAAGTTTTAACCGGCTTCAAGGCTGGATGCTCCAAATTGATGTCGATAAGTTTCCATACTCTAGGTAGAAATTTTAAATAATCTGTCTTACCGCTCATTATAGCCAAACGCATAAATACCGCGACAATTCGTAAATTGCGGTGGGCACCTAAAATTGCATAGGAAGCTAAAAAATCACGTTTATTCAAATTAACAGATCTATTAAGAAACCTACTTATCATTTCTTTCTGAAAATTGACTGTTAACTCTAATCTAACATCTTGTAGTAAAGACACTAAATCGTAGGAGATAGGAGCAACAATTGCGTCCTGAAAATCAAGCAATCCCAATTTTCTAATTTTATCACGATCAGGCAGCCACATGAGATTACCACTATGAAAATCTCTCAGGGACAAACTACATGGAATAATAGGAGCATTTTTATAAACCGTTCCCCACATTTTAATCCAAGATTCTAATAGTTGGGAGATCTCCCGTCTGCCACCCGTGCTTAGTGGCCCCCATTCTATGAAAAGGCCTATTTCGGCTTCTAGATATTTGTTATCCATAGTACCAAGTTCTGCTGGAGGCAGCTGGTACCCTAAATCAACTAGCAGATCTATAGCAGTTTCATAAATTATTTGGTGATTATTAGTTTCGGAATCTTCTACAATTTCTAATAATCTTTTATTACCAAAATCTTCTAATAATAATAAATTACCGGAGCTATCATTAGCATAAATACTTGGAACACTATAACCCAATTCGTTTAAATAATTAGCTATGCAGATAAAAGATTTAGTACTTTCATTAGGTGAAATCATTAATACTGCACATTTATTGTTTAGTTTGAGGCGTTCATATGTTCTTCCTGAACCATCACCGGCTAACACCTCCCTCTCCGCTCCCGACCAACCAGCGGCATCTAGAAACGGCAGGATATCATAATGCATTTTAGTCACTTAACATTAGTGAACGCTTTGCTAGTTCCACAGCGCGGTCACCATTAGCTTCAAAAGTAGCCTCTCGAGAATGCTCTGACTTACCTCTAACTAATATTAACCTTAGCCATTCTCTCGGGCAGTAATCTAACATTTTTTCCGGCCATTCAATTACGCTAATTCCGTTATCAAAGGCTTCTTCAATGCCAAGCTCGAAAATTTCGATTGCCTTTGCTATTCTGTATAAATCAAAATGCCAAATTGGTGTCTTACCTTCATATACTTGCACCAAGGTAAATGTTGGACTTGGTACGTCGGTAGCTCCAAGCCTGGCACGAATAAATGCTCTGGCAAATTCGGTTTTGCCAATGCCAAGTTCCCCTGTTAATCCTATTATATCACCACACTTTGCATTAACGGCTAACCTCTGCGCTAGTGTCACCGTTTCATCTAAACACTTGAGTTGAATTACAAATTTTTGCGCCTTGTGTTCGGTGGCCATGCTTAAAAGCAAGAAAAAGTCGCAACCACCGCTTTTAAAGAATTTACGGAAACCGCATCTCTGTATACAGTAGGTATA
This sequence comes from uncultured Rhizobiaceae bacterium, assembly GCA_964427515.1. Classification (GTDB taxonomy): domain Bacteria; phylum Pseudomonadota; class Alphaproteobacteria; order UBA828; family UBA828; genus CAYRUX01. Next base: position 959 of record CAYRUX010000242.1, on the reverse strand, counting down.
TCCATATCAAATGCCTCTCTAGAACACATCTTTGATGAGAGTATCATCATTTGGCTATACTGTTAATATCTATAGTGATCAGGTTTAAAAGGCCCCTTTGGTGACACGTTAATATACTCAGCTTGTTTTGAACTAAGTTTTGTTAACTTTACACCCAATTTGTCTAAATGAAGAGAGGCAACTTTTTCATCTAAATTTTTGGGAAGTGTATATACTTGATTTTTATACTTTTCGGAATTCTTCCACAATTCAATTTGTGCTAAAACTTGATTTGAGAACGATGTACTCATAACAAAGCTCGGGTGACCGGTAGCACAACCTAGATTAACTAATCTCCCCTTAGCTAATACAATTAGCCTTTTGCCATCTGGAAATTCCACTTCGTCTACCTGTGGTTTAACTTCGTGCCAGGTAAAGTTTTTTAAAGATTCTATGTCAATTTCTGAATCAAAGTGCCCAATATTGCAAACAATTGCGCGATCCTTCATAGCACGCATATGATCGATTGTAATTACCGAAAGATTACCCGTCGCCGTGACAAACACATCTGCTCTATTAGCAACATCGTCCATGGTTGCCACCTCATATCCTTCCATGGATGCCTGAAGAGCGCAAATAGGGTCAATTTCAGTGATTAAAACCCGGGCTCCCTGACCTCGCAACGAAGCTGCACAACCTTTACCAACATCTCCATACCCGTTAACCACCGCAAGTTTTCCAGCTAGCATCACATCTGTAGCACGCTTAATGCCATCCACTAAGCTTTCCCGACATCCGTAAAGATTATCAAATTTCGATTTTGTTACCGAATCATTTACATTAATTGCAGGTACTTTAAGTGTTCCCGCTTTTTCCATTTCATAGAGTCGCAATACCCCTGTTGTTGTCTCCTCCGTGACACCCCTAATAGCATCCATTTCCTTTTCATAATTTTCGTGCATGATTTTTGTTAAATCTCC
>CAYRUX010000241.1:0-4374 GCA_964427515.1 uncultured Rhizobiaceae bacterium | reverse complement strand
CAAGGAAAACTGGTGCGCGCGGACTGCGATCCATACTAGAGGGTATATTATTGGATTCAATGTACGATTTACCTAGTTACGAAACGGTTGAAGAAGTCGTGATTAATAAAGAAGTTGTAGACGGTGGTGCGACGCCTCTGTTGATATACTCTGACCGAAAGGAAGATGCTAGTAGCTCTTCTGCGTCGTAGGGCGTTTTAATATAGTTTCTTAATAGGCTTGACTGAGCGAGCAACATTACCCACCTAATTAAGGTGAAGAAATCTGAAATAATTCCTAACTGTGAACAATTAAGAAGTGAATGATAGTCATGTTGGAAACAGTCGAGAACCAAGATTATCCGGTATTGCCATTAAGGGATATTGTTGTATTCCCGCATATGATTGTGCCTTTGTTTGTTGGGCGAGAGAAGTCAGTAAATGCTCTAGAAGATGTGATGAAAGATGATAAGAAAATTCTTCTACTAGCCCAAAAAAATGCGTCTCAAGACGATCCCAGTCCGGATGATATTCATAGGGTTGGTACAGTTGGTAGCGTACTTCAATTGTTAAAATTACCTGATGGCACGGTTAAGGTTTTAGTAGAGGGTGGCTCTAGAGCAAAAGTGCACAATTTTATAGAAAACGATAGTTTTTTTATAGCGAGTGCAGAGCTTGTAGCTGAAGATAATGGTGACCCGCAAGAGGTTGAAGCAATGTCACGCTCGGTACTTTCACAGTTTGAGCAGTATGTAAAGTTAAATAAGAAAGTACCTCCGGAAGTCCTTGTTTCAATAAACCAAATAGAAGAACCAGAAAAGTTAGCAGATACAATTGCGTCTCACCTCTCTATTAAGCTTGAAGAAAAACAGGAATTACTTGAGGTTGTGTCTTTAGTTGACCGAATGGAAAGAATTTGCGGGCTTATGGAAGGAGAGATTGGTGTTCTCCAAATCGAGAAAAAAATACGTAGTCGTGTTAAGCGTCAAATGGAGAAGACTCTAAGGGAGTACTACCTCAATGAGCAAATGAAGGCGATTCAGAAAGAGCTTGGAGAGGGCGAGGATGGTCGAGATGAATCTGCAGAGTACGAGAAAAAAATAAAAGACACAAAATTTACTAAGGAGGCACGTGAAAAAGCGGTATCTGAGTTGAAGAAGATGCGAACTATGAGTGCTATGTCTGCAGAGGCAACAGTTGTTCGAAATTATCTAGATTGGTTGTTAAATATTCCGTGGAAAAAGAGAACTCGTATTAGCAAAGATATTAATCGTGCTGAAAAAATTTTAAACGAAGATCATTATGGCTTGAAGCTAGTTAAAGAACGGATTTTAGAATATTTAGCTGTTCAGCAGCGTGCTAAGAAACTGAAAGGTCCAATACTGTGTTTAGTGGGGCCACCGGGGGTAGGAAAAACATCTTTGGGTCGTTCGGTTGCACGGGCGACGGGTCGTAGTTTTGTAAGGTTTTCTCTTGGTGGTGTTAGGGACGAGGCTGAAATAAGAGGGCATAGGAGAACATATATTGGGTCTATGCCAGGAAAAATTGTTCAATCTATGAAAAAAGCAAAGTCGTCTAATCCGTTATTTCTTTTGGATGAAGTTGATAAAATGGGAGCAGATTTTCGCGGTGATCCCTCATCAGCACTGCTTGAGGTGTTAGACCCAGAACAAAATTCAACTTTTAATGACCATTATCTAGAAGTGGATTATGATTTATCAGATGTGATGTTTATAACGACTGCCAACACCCTTCAAATGGCACCTGCACTTCTGGATAGAATGGAAATTATTCGCATACCGGGTTATACGGAAGAAGAAAAAATACAAATTGCACGTCGACATTTAATTCCCAAGCAAATAGGCGAACATAATTTAAAAGATGAGGAGTGGTCTATATCAAATGATGCTCTTCTTAGCCTAATTCGATATTATACTAGAGAAGCCGGAGTGCGAAACCTTGAAAGAGAGATAGCACGCCTCACTAGAAAGGCGACAAGGGAAATTGTTTCTAATAAGGTTTCTCAAGTTCGAATTACAAAACGTAATCTAGAAAAGTTTGCAGGAGTAACAAAGTATCGTTACGGCGAAGCAGAGCTTGAAGATTTAGTTGGGGTTACCACGGGTCTTGCGTGGACGGAGGTTGGTGGTGAGCTGCTTAGCATTGAAGCTGTGCTTCTTCCTGGTAAGGGGAAAGTTACTGCAACAGGAAAACTGGGCGATGTCATGAGAGAATCGGTCCAAGCCGCAGAAAGTTATGTTAAGTCCCGAGCCGTTGAATTTGGTGTGAAGCCAACAATGTTTGCAAAGCATGACATACATGTCCATGTCCCTGAGGGTGCTACACCCAAAGATGGCCCTTCAGCTGGTGTTGCGATGGCTACGTCAATAATTTCTGTACTTACTGGTATTCCTATCAGCAAAAGTATAGCTATGACAGGTGAAATTACTCTTCGGGGAAGGGTGCTGCCTATCGGTGGATTAAAAGAGAAACTACTTGCTGCGTTGAGAGGTGGACTGAAGACTGTTCTCATACCTGGTGAAAATGAGAAGGATCTAACCGAAATTCCTGACAATGTAAAAAAGAACCTTACCATTGTACCAGTAGAAACCGTAGATGATGTCCTCAAACATGCTCTAACTAAGCCAATAGTGGCTATTGACTGGGACGAAAATCATGAAGATGACCCTTCCGTTTCAGGGAAATCGGGTAAAGAAGTTGATTCAGATGGGGTAATTACACACTAATATTTACTCCAATGCACAGGTCTGCGACTCGATTATGTTATATTCTCGTTAAATTTCTACTAAAGGTTCTAGTTTAAAAGGCATTCTCATCTCACTGTAAAATAATAAGTATTTGTATTTTTTGCCCGCTAGCGTTGACGTCGTTCAGTTTTGCACCCAAACTAAGCAGAGGTTTAATCTGACAGACTAGTTAGTTATTCTAATTTTCCACCAAAAACAGGGGGCATTCGGTGAATAAAAATGATTTGGTAAAATCTGTGGCTAATTCCACAGGTCTATCTAATACTGATGCCGCACATGCGGTAGATGGTGTTTTTGACTCAATCACTAATTCTTTAAAGAGCGGGCAGGAAGTTCGTCTTGTAGGTTTTGGATCTTTTAGCGTTGTGACAAGAAAAGCAACAACAGGTCGCAACCCGCGTACGGGCGAGCCAATAAATATTCCCTCCTCTAAACAACCTAAATTTAAGGCTGGGAAGGCGCTTAAGGAATCCGTAAATTAAATTGAGTTCATAACTATTAATACCGGCTGTATAAGCAGCCGGTATTTTTTCGCCTCTGAATTGGCAAAAATTTAAGGTCAGGTTATATTGGTCTATAGTCATAAATAGAATTGTACTCACCATAAGGGCGATTAGCTCAGCTGGAAGAGCGTCTCGTTTACACCGAGAAAGTCGGCGGTTCGAGCCCGTCATCGCCCACCATGGGAGAGATTAAGTGTATTAACAATTGCTGTCCCATTTGTCTTGACCATACTCGCGCACTGCATTAAACCAAATCTCACTCTGATGCGCTAGTATATTGGTTCTTACTGGCATGTTGGGGGTGTAGCTCAGTTTGGTTAGAGCGCCGGCCTGTCACGCCGGAGGTCGCGGGTTCAAGTCCCGTCACTCCCGCCAATCCCCAAAGCCCTGTGGAAGCTAAGAACGGCTCTCCATGCAGATTAGTGAGAATGGTGCCTTCGGAGTATTGAAATTGTGTAAAGTGGAGGTCGATGTTTTAGAAAGTGCCTGATTGTGGTGGATTGAGAGGTTTTTTGTCATATTTTTCCATAGGCTTATTTCTGCGATAAAAAATATATGACCGATTCGCAAATTTGATCTAGATGTGGCTCCCGATTAAAAGGAGAACAAAGACCTCTACTCTAGCGCGCAAGACACCAAAAATGTCTTGTAAGAAAAATAGCTTTATGAATTGTCTGGTTTAAATGGGAGCTGTACAAAAACTTGAAAGCAAAACCTGACCTCCCGGAAAATGTTCCTGAGAAATATATAAAACTCAATTCTTATGAGAGATGTTATGCTTACCGACGAGATGATAAAACTGATTCAAAACCATAGCGCAGGCATGGTGGCGTCGATCAATGATGATGGTACGCCATCTGTATCGCCGAAAGCGACATTTATTGTACTTGATAATTCGTCGATTGCGTTCGGAAACATCCGATCTCCCGGCACTCTTACCAACATCCGCAAACATCCGACCGTGGAGGTTTGCTTTATTGACGTCGTGCTTCGTAAAGCCGTCCGAGTAACGGGCAACGCCAGTATTCAAATGAAATCAGAAGCCGACGGGCATCTTTTAGCGACGTTCGAAGCGCCGTGGTTCGTTTATCTGGCGCATATGTCAGCATTCGTGAAGATAGATAT
>CAYRUX010000240.1:0-6241 GCA_964427515.1 uncultured Rhizobiaceae bacterium | reverse complement strand
TAGTTTTGTAAGGGCTGATTTATCAAACGCGATGGCAGTTCCACTGCCACAGAGGGCCACTGCCAAAATGAGAAAAACTGTCAGTCTTTTCACGCTCCACATCGTCTGCTCCCTTGCTGTTTGGAGGATAGTAGCACAAACGACAAAACCACCGACTGAATGAACAGTGGGTGGTTTTTCTATGAGTGCATCGCTTGTGTGAGACATATGCGAACCTCTTGGAACGCTTAAATGAGACTGCTGAAACCTTTGCAGAATATGAAACACAGAACTTGTTATGACTTTAAGGAGAATTGAAAATTTGGCTGTCGTCAGTTATTGATTACAAGCCTTAATATTACTTAAATTGGTGAACTTTCTGGTGAACTTGTACTGAAAATTGATCAATTTTAGACACTGTTTTTAGTACTTAAGTCATTGATATATAAGGCAAATGCCTCTGTGGCGGAACTGGTAGACGCGACAGACTCAAAATCTGTTGTCCATTAGGGCGTGGGGGTTCGAGTCCCTCCAGGGGCACCACTGAAGTTAGGAATGTCGCAAAACAACAATAGATGTATTTAAGTTCGATAAAGTAGCTGTAAGATGGAGCGGGCGATGAGATTCGAACTCACGACTTCAACCTTGGCAAGGTTGCGCTCTACCCCTGCGCTACGCCCGCATCAAATGTGTACATTAGGTTAATAGAAGTATTACGTTATGAATACAAGCATTCAACCCCTACGTTTAAATTCTGAATAACTACAATTATCTGAATCCCTATGATATATATCCGTTATAATTATTTTAATAAATTGAAAATTTAATGCCGTTTACTAGCAAAGATTTATTCCAGCAACTTGAAGAACTCCATATTGAGTGCACAACGCACAGTCATCCTGCCGTGTTTACGGTTGAAGAAGCAGAACAACACTGCAATCATCTCCCCGGTTTGCACTGTAAAAATTTGTTTTTTAAGGATAAAAAGGGACATCTATGGTTAATTGTCGCTTGTAACAAACAGGAGATCAATATCAAAGCTCTTCAAAAAGCTATTGGTTCGGCCAGACTGTCGTTTGGAAAACCTGATCTTTTAGAAGAAGTATTGGGTGTAACACCCGGTTCAGTTTCACCTTTTGCCTTGATTAATGATACCGAATGCCGGGTTCAGGTGGTTCTGGATGCAAAAATGATGGAGGCAGATATAATTAATTTTCATCCCCTTCGTAATAACGCTACAACAGCTGTTACGCCAGAAGGATTACGCAAATTTATCAAAGCTTGTGGACATACTACACAAGAATTTGAATTGTCTGCTCTTTAAGCGGGCTTGGTTTGATTACCTATCTAAATAAAGTGCCGCCCAACAACAAGTAACTAGGTGAAATGGAGAGGCTATGGAAGAGTTAATTGGTCAAACTTCTGGTAAACCGGCCGAAGTAATAGAAAGTTCCACACAAACTTTTGTTGGAGATGTCATAGAAGCTTCTATGAATGATCCAGTAATTGTGGATTTCTGGGCTCCCTGGTGTGAACCATGCAAGACTTTAGGGCCGATATTAGAAAAGGTTGTAAATACAACTCAGGGTAAAGTTAAACTGGTCAAAGTAGATATTGATAAGAATCAAGAAATTGCAATGCAGATGCGAATTCAATCGATACCTGCCGTGTTTGCTTTTAAAGATGGGCAGCCAGTTGATGGTTTTGTGGGAGCCCAATCAGAAAGCCAAATTAAAAGTTTTGTTGAACGACTTAGTGGGCCAATTGGTCCAACACCTGTAGAACAAGCTCTCAGTCAAGCAGAACAGGCACTGGAGGAAAAAGATTATGGTAGTGCAACAAATATCTACGCCCAAGTGCTTAAACATACCCCTGATGATCCGTCTGCAATCGCAGGCATGGCTCGGGGTCTTCTTGGCTCAGGGGACGTCCAAGGAGCAGAGGAAGTTTTGAATGCTGTAGATGAATCGCTATCTAAAAATACTCTTATTGAAGGCGCACGTGCTGCGGTCGAACTTTCTAAAAACTCCGAAGAATCCGGTGATCTGAATGAATTGCGAAATCGTATAGCGACGAATGAAAATGATCACCAATCTAGATATGATTTAGCAGTCGCTCAATATGCTAATGGTTTTAATGAGGAGGCAATCGACGAATTACTCGAAATCATACGTAGAGACCGCGTCTGGAATGACAATGCAGCCAGACAAATGCTGCTGAAAATCTTTGATGCACTAGGCTCCAATCACGAACTTTCTAGCAATGGCAGAAGAAAACTGTCCGCAGTTTTATTTTCATAGTAGAGTAAAGGTATGGTTCAAGAATTAAGACACTGGACAACAAACGAACTACCAGAAACTATTCCTATTTTTCCTCTCGCCGGGGTTCTTTTATTACCAGGCGGGAACTTACCACTAAATATATTCGAGTCGCGTTACATCGAAATGACTGAAGACGCAATGTCGACAAATGGAATTATAGGAATGATCCAACCCGCTGATCCCTATTGTCAAGATTTTGAACCTCTAATTTATAACACTGGTTGTGCCGGCCAAATCACCACGTTCGAGAAAACTGAAGACAATAGGATTTTAATCACAATAACAGGGATTTGTAGATTCGAAGTTGAAAACGAATTACCGCATAACGAAGGTTCGTACCGTCGTGTTACTGCACACTATCAAACATATAAAAACGATTTAAATCCAATCGATATTGTGGAGCTAGATAGAGATCGTTTTATCGGCTGTATCAAAACGTATTTCTCAAAAAGGGGAATTGTTGCCGATTGGTCGGCCGTCGATGAACTGTGCAACGAAGATCTAATTACTAGTCTAACGATGGCCTGTCCATTTGAACCGAGTGAAAAACAGGCACTTCTAGAATGTAAAAATACTGCCGAACGTATCAGTATGTTTCACGCACTATTAAATATGGCTGCACACGACCACCTTACTCCGGAGGGCCCAATTAATACTCAATAAAAATTCAGTTTGAAATTAGGAAACTAAATAATGAATGAAAATAAAAACCTGGTTGACCCTAAGCTTCTGGAAATTTTAGTCTGTCCCGTAACCAAAGGTCCGCTAAATTATGATACAGAACGCCAAGAACTTATCAGCGAAAAAGCAAAACTCGCTTATCCTATTAAAGATGGTATTCCCATTATGTTGGCGGAAGAAGCTCGACCGTTAGATTCTAAATGAGAACATGGTATGACATCCCCACACAAAACAGTCTACTGGCCGACGGAAATTCGATACAAATCCAGTGAAAGAGCGTTAGAGATCGATTTCGACGACGGTGCTTGCTTTCGCTATCCCGCCGAGTTGTTAAGAGTTGAAAGCCCATCTGCCGAAGTTATGGGACATGGTGAAGGAAAAAAAATTGTTGGCGGGAAAGAAAAAGTGGTTATCACAGAAATAGAAGCTGTAGGTAATTATGCTGTGCGGATTTCATTTGACGATCTTCATAGCACGGGAATATTTTCTTGGAGCTACCTTCGTTATCTGGGCGAGAATAAGGAAAAGATTTGGTCAGAGTATTTGAAGGCTTTGGAAAAGAATAATTTAAAACGTAATTCTTAATGATGGTCTAATAAGGTCATTCAAATTTTAATAACAAAAATTTATCTACTACCCCGAGCGACTTCCAGGAACATCGCCACCGCATACTGTCAACGTTTGAGCGGTAATAAATTGGCCTCGTTCACTCGCTAAAAAAACTGCCATATCTGCAATTGTATTCGGCGTCAGCATTTTACCCAGCATATTTCCCTTCATACTTTCATTGTATAGTTTTTCATATGGTTCTCCCGAAGATGCTGCCATACCTTTATGCAAATTTTGCGCCATTTTTGTTTCAACCCAACCTGGTGCAATAGAATTTACCCTAACGCCATGCCTACCAAGCTCGTCTGCCAAACAATGCATGAAAGCGTTGAGCCCATTTTTTGAAGCAGCGTAAGCCCCCCAGCCAGCAGTATGCGCATTAGCAGCAATAGAAGAAATAAATATCACTGACGATCCGGACCCAGACCGAACTAGTTCTGAATAAACGTGGCGAGTAATTATAAAAGGGGCGGTTAAATTAATTGATAATATAGAATCCCAAGTACTTGGTGTCATCTCCTCGGTGTTGCTTAGTTCACTAATACCAGCGTTATGCACAAGAATGTCCAGACCGCCTAAATTTTCAATGGCATAATTGCACATATTTTCAATCTCACTACGATCTTCCAAATCAGCCAAAGCAGGAAATGCCTCTCCTCCGTTATTTTTGATTGATTGAAGAGTAGATGAGACGCGATCCAAGCTCCGTCCATGTACAGCAACACGAGCCCCTTCAAATGCCATTGCACAAGCAATCTCACGACCAATACCATGACCAGCACCGGTGACAAGCGCTCTTTTTTTATTTAATGATGTATCCATAAAATATTACCGTACACCATATCGAAAACTTGAACTCTTCTCAATATACTGTTGATGGTATTCCTCGGCCTCCCAATAGTCGCCTGCTATGCATATTTCTGTTTTTATCAATCCTTTCATGCCTTCCGAAATCTCATATTGCTTAATGGAATGCAAGGCTAATTCTTCCTGCCTATTATTATGAGTAAATATTGCAGAGCGATATTGAGTTCCAATATCTGGACCTTGGCGATTTAGCTGTGTAGCATCATGGCATTCCCAAAAAACATCTAACAACTTTTCATAACTTATAATATTTGGATCAAACTCTATCTGCACTACCTCTGCATGTCCCGTACGACCTGTACAGACTTGCTCGTAGGTTGGGTTTTTTGTTATTCCACCCATATACCCGACGGAAGTACACTCAACTCCCTCTAATTGACGGTAAACATGTTCAGGTTTCCAAAAACACCCTGCGGCAAATGTTGCTTTTTCAGTCATATTAAATTCCTTCTAGCCACAATTCATCAGAATTACTTTATAGGCATTTTTTAAAAGTTGCTACGCTCAACACGATATTATGTATAGTACTCACATATTATAATCTTTCACCGCGAGTTAAGCGCGGCAATTCTCCAACCAACCCCATAGCATGTCGCATGAATAATTTTTTCAGGGGTGGATTACGATTTACAACCGCAAGACCAACATCACGAATCAAACGAACGGGTTCCCAATTATTTGAAAACAACCGATTAAGTCCATCAGTAACCGCAATTAACGACATTGAATCAAAACGACGCCACCGCTCATATCTAGATAGTAGGTCAATTGCACCAATATCCATCCCCAAACGATGTCGATCCACTATCAATTCTGCTAATATTGCTATATCTCGAATACCTAAATTAAACCCTTGCCCAGCAAGAGGATGAATAGCATGCGCAGCATCTCCTACCAATGCTAAGCGCTTGGAAACATAGTGTTGCGCATGCGATAAAACAATTGGATAGGACCAGCGCGGACTAATAACATTAACTTCCCCTAGAAAATTACCTAATCGTTGGTTCAATTCTGCTAGAAATTCACCATTATTCAAAGTCATTAAATTCTTAACTAACTTAGTTTTTTCAGTCCAAACTATAGAGGACCGATTGCCATTAATTGGCAAAACGGCAAATGGCCCAGCAGGAAGAAATCGCTCATGAGCGATACCCAAATGTGGTTTTTCATGCTGGATAGTACAAACAATTCCCATTTGTGAATATTGCCAGCCAGTAATATTAATGCCAGCCATCTGGCGTAATAGTGAATTACGCCCATCTGCAGCTATAGCAAGGGAAGCTTTGACACTGCGGCCGTCAGTTAATTGTACTTCCGTAAACCACGAACACGGGTCACAACTTTTTACAGAAGCGGGGGCGAGATAAAGTAAGTTCGAATACGTTGACGCTGCTTCAAATAGCGCCTTGCGAGTATTACGATTCTCTACAATCCAACCTAAAGGATGATCGCCTATTTCCCGATGATCAAAATGTAAAAAAAGTGATGAATTTTGGTCTGATACACGAATATCCAATATGGGTTCAGCTTCACCTTGTAAACTATCCCATAATCCAATCCCGTCAAGCACCCGCATAGAACCATAGGATATTGAACATACTCTACCATCAAACTTTTCTTTCCGCATTGTGGCTGGATCTTGATTATCTACCACAACAATCTCCAGCCCAGATTTGGCCAAAGCAAGCCCTAGACTTAAGCCAACTAGGCCTCCGCCCCCTATAACTATATCAGCAATAATTTGATCGTCCGTCCTCATGCAATTAAACTCTATCAATATATTA
>CAYRUX010000239.1:0-3365 GCA_964427515.1 uncultured Rhizobiaceae bacterium | reverse complement strand
TTGCTATGCAACTTCTCTAGAAGGATTCGTTCGTCAAGGCCGTAAAGTTTCTGAAGCTAAAACAGATAAAGGTTTACTGGAAGCGGATGCCTATGTCGTATGCCTGGGAAGTTTTAGTCCTATTGTTCTTAAACAGATTGGTATCCGAATGCCTATCTATCCTTTAAAGGGTTATTCTATAACTATACCTACCCTAGGCTACTCTGGTGCCCCAAAAGTTGCTCTCCATGAGAGTTCCAGAAGAGTTGTAATGAGTCGTCTTGGCGAACGTCTCCGAGTTGCAGGTACGGCAGAACTGACTGGTTATGATAATACGATTACACCGGCAAGAATTAACGCTTTAATTGATGTCACTAAAAATATTTTTCCAAATTGTGGAGATTTTGGTAAAGCAAAACATTGGGCGGGGTTGCGACCCATGACACCGGATTGTTTACCTATTTTAGGGACTACTTGTTTTGATAACTTGTATATTAACACAGGTCACGGCAGTACAGGCTGGACTTACGCATGTGGCTCAGGCCAAGTTCTAACTGATATTATTAGTGGTGTTAAGCCTGAGATGGATTTATCTGGACTTACGTCAGAGAGATTCTAAGCTGATGGTTTTGTTTGATAATATTTGGACATTTTTGGCATTGGCGGGTGCAGGGGTGTGGTTGGGAATACTTTTATTACCCTGGCAGCCGTTTCGAACCCGTGAGAGCTTGGATTGCACAAAAGAGTTATCAGATAATCATGAGATGCGGAGCCTTACAGTTTTAATACCTGCCCGTAACGAATCTCAATTTATTCAGGGCACTCTGAAAAGTTTAATGACTCAAAGTAGAGATATTACTATTATCGTAATCAATGACCGTTCAGAGGATGAAACAGGAGAGATTGCCCGGCAAACCTTTCTTGGAAAAGAGAAATGTTTTGTCATCGATGGAGAACCGCTCCCCGCAGGCTGGACAGGCAAGGTATGGGCCCTTCACCAAGGGCTAAAATTAGTCAAAACTCCTCTTGTCTTACTGCTTGATGCCGATGTTAAATTGAAAAAGGGCCTTTTAAGCCAACTCCTATCTGATAAAAATGAAAAGGGGGTGGCACTTATATCCTTAATGGTAAGGTTGAATATGTCGGGTTTCTGGCAGGCTATGCTGATACCTGCATTTATCTATTTTTTTAAGTTGCTTTATCCATTTCATTTATCAAATAGTAGTGGTCGACTTGTTTCTGCCGGTGCAGGTGGATGTATTCTCACTGAGAGTCAGTTGCTTAAGGACATTGGTGGTTTTGAATCTATTCGAGATGCGATTATTGATGATTGTTCTCTCGTTCGTGTAGTCAAGCAAACCGGTATGCGGACGTGGATTGGGTTGACACATTCGGCCGAAAGTATGCGAGTATATCGAAGTATAAGTGGAATATGGGGTATGGTAGTGAGGAGTGCCTTTACACAACTTCGAGGCTCCATAGTTTTGCTTTTACTTTGCAGTGCCATTTTTATACTTGCATTTTTAATCCCGACTATAATATTGGCTGGTATTCCCGTACTATCGGCTAAGGTGATATCTGTTTTAGCAATAATATTCATGGTTTTTGGTTATTTGCCTACCTTGAAATATTATGAAATGCCCCCTTTACTTGCGTTAACAATGCCGTTGGTGGGAATACTTTATCTCAGCATGACCTGGCATTCTGCTATAAATCATTGGAGAGGTCGCGGAAGTCTGTGGAAGGGAAGAGTTTATGTGGCTTCTTCCGACCAACTAGGTAGTAAACTTTAGGAATAATTTGGTTGTGAAAAATAGATCAAAATATGGGCAGTTTTCACGCGTTAGCGAACGTAATCGGCCTAAAATAAAAATATTAATTGATGGAACTCCATTCGAAGCTTTAGCTGGCGACACTGTATTAACTGCTTTAATGCTTGCTGGCAGAAACTTGCGTAAGTTTGAATTTGGCTTGGGATCACGGGGCGGTTTTTGTTTGATGGGAGCGTGTCAGGATTGTTGGGTTAAAATGGAGAATGGTGGTAGCTTAAGAGCTTGTACAAGTTATGTTGAAGAAGGGCTAAGCTTAATAACTAACAACGAAGAATCATGACAAATACCAAAAATATACTTATTGTGGGTGCTGGGCCTGCCGGGATAAGAGCGGCTAAAGTGTTAGTTGAAAATGGATTGCATCCAATTGTTGTAGATGAGGCACCGGCAAGTGGCGGGCAGATATACCGTCAACAGCCTCCAGGGTTTATACGTTCATCTAGGGATCGGTACGGATTTGAGTCGGATAAAGCGGATTTTCTTCATTCCTCGTTTGAAAGATTATTAGATAACATTGATTATCGTCCAAACACGGGCGTATGGGCGTTAGAAAAAAATATTGCCTTCACAAGTGGGCCTGAGGGAATTAATCGAATACCATTTGAAAATCTGTTTCTTTGCACAGGCGGGGTCGATCGAGTGCTTCCTATTCCGGGGTGGACACTTCCTGGCACTTATACTCTGGGTGGCGCCCAGATTGCTTTGAAGGCTCAAGGCTGCCTTATTGGTGAGCAAGTAGTGTTTATGGGTAGTGGGCCTCTTCTCTACCTTGTTGCATACCAGTATGCAAAAGTAGGCGCCAGAGTATCAGGAGTTTTTGACACTGCCAAATTGAGTGATGCGTTGCCAGTACTCCCCGGACTCTTATCGGGTGGCGTAACATTAGCTAAAGGTATTTGGTATCAAAATTGGTTGAGATTACGTGGAATAACACTAAGGCGCGGAATTGTTCCAATTAAAATTGAAGGAGATAGCGCTATATCTGGTTTCCTATATAGAAATAGCCGGGGTCGTGAGAAATACCAGAAATGTGATTCTTTAGCTTTTAGTTGGGGCGTAAAACCAGAATGTCAATTGGCTGAATTAGCAGGTTGCAAAATGGTATTTGATGATATGGCTAGGCAGTGGTTGCCAGAAACTGATGAGGACTGCAGATCAGATATTAAAGGTATTTATTTGGCAGGTGATGGTGCCAGTGTTATGGGTGCGGATGCAGCAGAATTTCGTGGTGAATTAGCTGCACTTACTATGCTCGCCGATAGTGATAGTGATCAAAGTTCTGACAACTCTCGACGATCATACTTAAAACAGCGTCTAAAACGTCTTGCACATTTTAGGGAAGCGCTTGAGCACGCATTGCCTTATCCGAAAGGTTTAATGGCAAGTTTACCCAACAATACTTTAATATGCCGATGTGAGGGTGTTACCGCAGGAGATATACGACTAGGACAGGCCTTGCGACCTCAAGAAATTAATCGCGCTAAAGCATATACGCGAGTTGGTATGGGCCGATGTCAGGGAAGAATGTGCGGTATAGCAGCAGCGGAAATACTG
>CAYRUX010000238.1:0-3752 GCA_964427515.1 uncultured Rhizobiaceae bacterium | reverse complement strand
GGTTCTGGCCTTTGGGCAGTGGGTTATACGTTTCGTGTGGCCATGCAAGTGCTTGATGGAGAAAATGTAGATCATCTCATCTATTATACAGGTGTTGAAGTAACGGAAGAAAATGTCCGATTGTGTGAAACTGGTGCAGCTAAGGAGTTTGCGGCTGGTTGCAACACTATACCACCAGGTACTGTACCGCCAGATTATGCGATTGATTTTTGGTCTCCTCTTGTACCAGAAATGGGTTTTCAAGCAGCTCTAGTTGGAGAACCAGACTTCAACTAGTCACTGGCAATACTAAAACAAAGTTAGGAGCCAGCATTTAATTTTGCTGGTTCCTAACCCACCGTTCTCTATCGTGGCATAAATGAATCAGTTACATAAAATCGACCAGCAGTCTGCTATCGAAATAATGGATCTTTCCAAACGTTTTGACGCGACATTGGCGTTGAATGAAGTTTCGTTTGTGGTTCCAAAAGGGAAAGTTCGAGCCTTAATAGGGGAAAACGGCGCAGGTAAATCAACCTTTGTTAAAATTTTAAGCGGTTTGGTTCGCCAGGATTCAGGAAAAGTCCAAATTTTTGGTAACGACGCAGTTATTGGCCAACCAAAAAAAGCACACCAATTGGGCATTCACACCGCTTTTCAGGAAATGACTTTAGTTGATGATTTAACTGTTACACAAAATATGCTTTTACCCTACGAGCCAGAAATCATTTACGGACAGGTTAGCCAACAAAAAAGCAAAAAATTAGTTGCGAAATATTTTTCTGATTTGGATATGGAGAATATTGATCCTTCGGTTTTAGTAAGCGAGCTTGACCTTTCGACCAGACAAAAGATTGAAATTGCTAAAGCTGTGTCAAGAAAACCTCGAGTGCTTTTATTAGATGAGCCAACTTCAACGTTATCTGTATCTGATGTTGATTGGTTGGGAGCATTAATTGAAAAATTGAGTTCTGATGGTATTACTCTTGTCTTTATCTCCCACCGTATGGCTGAGGTTAGACGTTTCTGTGATAGTCTAACTGTACTTAGGAATGGTGAGCACGTTGGTTCTTTTGATGTTAAAGACGTATCGGATGCAGATGTTGTTAAGTTAGTGATTGGGCGTTCACTCGGTACAATTTATCCTGAAAAAAAGAATTATAAGACGAGTAATGCCAAGGTACCTGCCCTATCAGCTGAAGCTATTTCTGCGGGCGGGCAGTTGAAAGAAGCCTCACTGGAGTTATGGCCTGGGGAGGTATTAGGTGTAAGTGCATTACAGGGAATGGGTCAGCTTGAGCTATTTGAGGCGTTATTTGGGGTAGTGAGCCTTCGGGAGGGCAACATCAGTCTCGATGGTAAGAAAGTATCATTGGCAACACCGGCTGATGCAGTACGAGCGGGAATTGGGATTAGCCTAGTCCCAGAAGATCGAAAATCAGAAGGCCTGTTTTTGTCACTTTCCGGTGCGGTAAACGTTTCTATTTCTGTTATTGAAAAACTATCCTCATTTGGTTGGATTAGAAGTAAGACTGAGGCGCAGGTAGTAGACAATGTACTTGACCGTTTAAGTGTTCATCCTAGGGCTCACTACAAACCTGTATCTTCCTTTAGTGGTGGGAATCAGCAGAAGATAGCTATTTCTAAATGGTTGCTCTCCAACAATAAGATTCTATTGATGTTTGATCCTACCCGTGGTGTTGATATTGGTACTAAACATGAAATTTATTTGCTAATTCGTGAGTTGGCGAAGGAGGGAAACTCAATTTTATTTTATTCAACAGAGATTCCTGAACTGGTAAACGTATGTGACCGGATATTGGTTATGTATGGTGGGCAAATTGTTAGAGAACTCTCTGGCAAGGAAATCTCTGAAGAAAACATTATGGTTCATGCGTTGGGTGGGGCCGGGTCAGTCCGTCGTTCAAAATCCGAGGAGATTTTACCTTGAAGTTTAGTTCGGCCTCGGCGATGCCATTTAATTGGCGGCAGGGCTTGGCTCGTCAACACCGACTTATTGTCGCGGTTAGCTCATTTATTGCAATTTTTATTTATCTTGATTTTATTTCACCTGGACCCATCAGTTATTTTGAAATTAGTTTTCTTTTTGCGAATGCTGGCCCGTTGGTATTGGCGGCGATGGGGCAAACTATTGTGTTTCTTATTCGTGGTTTCGATTTATCTTGCGGGGCAACTCTCTCGCTTGTAAATGTAATGGTTGCCCTTTACACGCGGGATACCACGCATAGCCAGATTTTAATGTGTTTAGCTGGACTCGGAATCGGTGCTTTTGTAGGTGCCTTCAACGGCTTTTTTATTGCGTTTATACGTCTGCAGCCAGTGGTAGTTACTTTAGCTACAATGTTTATAATTTTAGGTTTAAACCTTCTCCTGATGCCAGATCCCGGTGGGATGGTTCCTTATGGCATCACCCAGACTTTAACAGGAGATTTAATTTATGAGGTTTTTCCAGCCTCCTTAGTTGTACTGTTGTTGGCCCTGCTAGTTTGGTTTGTGATTAAGCGGTCTCGATTAGGAACTGCCTTATATGCAGTTGGTAGTAATGAAGACGCTGCATTTTCAAATGGGATCTCGGTATCACGAACAAAATTTCTAGGTTACGCTTTGGCTGGTATGTTTTACGGGGCTGGGGGCGTTTTTCTTAGCGCACAGACTATGTCAGGAGATCCGCTTGTAGGTAGCGGAATGTTGTTATTGATTTTTGCAGCTACGATTTTGGGTGGAACTCGTATTGGTGGTGGCCAGGGAGGATGTGTAGGTACGGTTTTTGCGGCTCTTACACTATTATTAATTTCTAACGTACTATTAGTTTTGAATGTCTCGTCTAATTATACACCGATCGTAGAAAGTATAATTTTGTTGTTGGCTGTAATAGGGGCAACAGTCGGTAAAGATGCTCCTTTTGCTAAACATTTGCGGATAATGCGTATTAATGCTGTAGGGTTATTACATTCAACTCTACCACATTCTTTCGCTCGGGGACGTTCTGCCAAATCAATTCACCAAAGTGATTGGAATATCAGACCAAATGATGAGCTTACCGGATCTGTATTTTACCGGTGGCGAGTAAAAAACTGGGATAGTTTACGACTAATCATACCCGCCTGGGTATTGTTGATTGTAGTTTATGTGGTTGTTCTCATATTTATAGGTACTTCGGCGTGGAGCACCCATTACTTTAACTCTTTATTTACTCTAGCACTGTTTTTCGCGGTACTTGGTTTAGGCCAAGGAGCAGTTGTTATGACAGGTGGGCTTGACCTTTCTGTTCCGCACACGATGGCATTTACAGGTGTGTTGTTGGCTGCTCTCTGTAACGGAATGGATGCTCCTGCTTATTGGGCAATTCCATTAGTGTTAGGTGTTGGGATCGTTGTTGGCATAGCGAATGGACTTGGAATTGTTGTGTTTGGCATGCCGGCAATCGTGGTTACACTTGCGACTAATGGTATAATGCAAGGGCTTGGTGTGCTTTATACCGGGGGCATTCCAACAGGCCGGTCTCCACCAGTCTTGGTTTGGTTGTTTACAGGGCGGTTTCTGGGCTTTGCACCTTCAGTTTGGTTGTTAATAGTTTTTGTAGCCGTAGCTATTATTGTAATTCATCGTACTACATTCGGAAGGCGCATATTTTCCGTCGGTAATAGTATGTGAGTTTATCTTTTGTCTGGTATTGGTGTAGATCGCACAATTATTGGCGTATACGCTTTGAGTGGTTTTTGCTCAGCATTGGCTGGGGTGTTAATGACAGG
>CAYRUX010000237.1:0-1954 GCA_964427515.1 uncultured Rhizobiaceae bacterium | reverse complement strand
TGGCGGCGTTAGCCACTGATTGATAGTTTTATCATGTATTTCTAGATGGAATTGTACCCCCCAAGCGCGGTTGCAAAGGCGCATAGCTTGCACATTGCAGTCAGGAGAATTCGCTAGTATGAGAGCTTGAGTTGGTGGAGTCGCAATTTGCCAATCGTGCCATTGTACAACTGATGTGATGTCGTCCCAACCTCTAAAAAGCGGGTCTCTCGTGCCTGCCAAATTGAGTGAAACTTTTGAGACACCGACTTCTGTCTCACGCATCCTAGACACTGAACCGCCTAATGCAACCGCCATTAGTTGATGTCCTAAACAAATTCCTAACGTCGGGAGTTTTCTTTCGACAATAGCTTCGCGAATTAAGGCAATCTCAAGTTTCAGCCACGGATATTTGATGTGGTCTAAGGGATCCATTGGACCCCCGAGGATTATCAAAGCATTATAGTTATCAAGTTCTGGAAAAAGGTTATTTTTATCTAGAGCTTACGTATCATAATCAAAACCGTTCTCTCGCATTAATTGATTTAAAAAGCCTGCATTTTCAATTTGTGAGGGTTCTAAAATAGCGAATTTCATTTATCTATTTTTTTTCTTCATTATTACGCTCACGCAAAACATATTTTTGGATTTTACCGGTAGATGTTTTTGGCAGAGGTCCAAATATAATATTTTTTGGTGTTTTGAAGTGAGCCAAATGTTTTCGGCAGTAATCAATTATTTCTTCTTCAGAAGCATTTGACCCTTCTTTCAACGTTACAAATGCACACGGAGTTTCCCCCCACTTTTTATCTGGCTGACCAATTACAGCTGCTTCAAGAATAGAGGGGTGCTTATAAAGCATATCTTCAATTTCAATTGTACTTATGTTCTCGCCACCAGATATAATGATATCTTTAGCGCGATCCTTAAGTTCAATGTAGCCATCAGCATGTATCACGCCTAGATCACCAGTATGAAACCATCCATCAACAAACGCTTTCTGAGTGGCAGGAAGGTTTTTTAGATACCCTTTCATTACCGTGTTTCCTCGCATTACTACCTCACCCAGAGTTTGGCCGTCTGCCGGCACTGTCTTTCCTGTCTCAGACTCTATTACGTTTAGGCCATCTAAAGTAACGTAAGCGACACCTTGTCTAGCTTTAAGAGCTGCTTGTTCTTCGATGTTTAGTACATCCCAGTCTTTATTCCAGGCGCAAACGGTGACCGGGCCGTAGACTTCTGTTAGGCCATATACGTGTGTAACCTGAAACCCACTCCTTTCCATTTCGGCTATAACTGTGGCAGGCGGTGGGGCTGCAGCGGTCATCACCTCAACTTTATGATCAAAGGTACGCTTCACTTCGTCGGGTGTGTTAATTATCGTATTAAGAATAATTGGTGCGCCACAAAAACGATTAACGCCATGGTTAACGATACCGTCAAATATTGCATTAGCACTAACTTTTCGAAGACAAATATGAGTTCCGCCTAAAGCAGTTATTGTCCATGTAAAGCACCAACCATTGCAATGAAACATGGGAAGAGTCCAAAGGTATACTGGCGCATCATTCATATTCCATGTCAGCGAATTGCCAATTGCATTGAGGTATGCTCCTCTATGATGGAGTACCACACCTTTTGGGTTTCCAGTTGTGCCAGAAGTATAACAGAGTGAAATTGCGTTCCACTCATCTTTAGGCCACTCCCATTCATAATCAGAGGTTCCTTCGCGTAAAAAATCCTCATATTCTATCGTGCCTAAGAATTTTCCATTTTCTTCCGGTGCATCGTTTATGTCTATAACGACTGGTTTTATATTTGCAATATTTAATGCCTCCTCAACGACTTCGGAAAAGGCTCGATCAGTTAATAGAACTCTAGTTTCTGCATGGTCCAGAATAAAGGCAATGGAGGAGGCATCCAGGCGAATATTGAGCGGGTTTAATACAGCGCCGGTCATTGGAACTCGATAATG
>CAYRUX010000236.1:0-8603 GCA_964427515.1 uncultured Rhizobiaceae bacterium | reverse complement strand
TCATACCAAGTGCCTTATTGAAAAGATCCGGCATATTTTTTTCAATCATTTCCCATACCCCCCCCTCGAAATAAGTATTTCCCGGAGATACCGAGTTTACCCTGATGTTTTTACTCGCCAACTCACAAGCAAGGGTTTTAGAGTAATGAATAAGA
Source organism: uncultured Rhizobiaceae bacterium (assembly GCA_964427515.1). GTDB lineage: Bacteria > Pseudomonadota > Alphaproteobacteria > UBA828 > UBA828 > CAYRUX01. The sequence goes on along the minus strand of CAYRUX010000236.1, from coordinate 8,448 downwards.
GCCGCTTTAAAAGCGCCATATGGACCTGCAGCAAAATCGATTTCGATACCAGAAACACTAGAAATGATTACAATTGATCCAGAATCTGATTTTTCTAACATTGGAAGCGCTGCTTCCACCGTATTTACTGTATGCATCATATCAATCTCGAACTCTGCACGCCAAGATTCCTCTGTTCTCTCAATTGCAAGAGCACTTACATTCGGAACAACAATATCTAACCCGCCAAGAGCTCTAGAACTATCCTCTACCCACCTCCTTAGTTCACTGCCATCACGTACGTCTAGTGCAGCGCCATAGGCATTGACGCCAGTTTGCTTAAGTTCTTCAACCGCCAAATCAACTTCCTCGGCATTTCGAGCGCATAAGCTTACGTCACACCCTTCACTTGCCAAAGCATTTGAAATGGCTCGACCAATACCCTTACTACCACCCGTAATAAGAGCCTTACGCCCTTTCAACTTTAAATCCATACCTATATCCTCCCCATACATATAAAGAAATTCAAAATAATGAATAGTATATCTTCACTAATACTTGGCGTGATGCCTATTATAGCATATTTATCAGCATACTCATTTGATATTTGGCTAAATACTTTTATCGGTGATAACTGATGAAATATCATTTTAGGGAGGAAATAAAAATGGAATTTGGATTTAATGTCCCCAATAGCGGGGCCCTGGCTAATCGTGACGATATAGCTACGATTGCAAAACGTGGTGAAGAACTTGGTTTCACAATATTGGCTATCCCAGACCATATCGTATTCCCAAGAAGTATTTCTTCCCGCTATCCTTACTCAGAGGATGGTGCGTTCTCATTTGCCAAAAATTTTGAAGGTGACTTTTTGGAGCCGCTTGCTTTAATGGCTCACCTAGCGGCAATCACCACTAAAGCCCGAATTCTAACATCTGTCCTTGTAATACCCTATAGGGATCCCATCCTCACGGCAAAACTAATATCAACCATGGATGTCATGTCAGGAGGTCGCATTACACTAGGATGCGGAGCTGGTTGGATGGAAGAAGAATTCGTTGCCGTTAACGCGCCCCCATTTAAGGAAAGAGGAAAAGTAACAGACGAATATATTAATGCATTCCGCGAGTTATGGTCTGCTGAAAACCCCAATTTCAAGGGAAATTATACAGAATTCTCAGAGATATTTTTTGCACCCAAACCTATACAGAAACCACACCCTCCTATTTGGATTGGTGGAGAGAGCATGCCAGCAATTCGCAGGACAGCGAGACTAGGAGATGCTTGGTTTCCGATTGGTTGCAACCCCCATCATCCGCTCGACACGATATCAAAATTTTCAGCCGGCCTCGATAAACTTAAATCAGAATCAGAGAAAATAGGGAGAGATCCAGCAACAATTGACCTCGCTTTCTGGGCTGTTTGGCCAGGCAGTGAAAATCCAACTATGCTTGATAGCGGAGAACGCCAGGTATTGACTGGTGGGCCTCAAGAAATGGCGTCCGATATTAAAGCATTCGAAGAGCTTGGAGTAAGGCACCTGTTGTTCAATTTTCTCGGAGGGAACCTAGAAGAATCTCTGTCTAATATGGAGGGGTTTGCTTCAAATATTATGCCCCTAGTATAACAACGCTACAAGACGAGGTAAGTATCATGGAGTTTGGTTACGGAAAAAAACTTCAAATTGGCTTTCAAAATGTACAACCACCCGCCGATACTGACGGAGTGTTCCACGTGGCCGACTTTGAAACAACAAAAAGTCTTGTTGCTGCTTTAGATCATAATGGTTTTCATGCCATGTGGGCAGGTGATCATTTGGCCTTTGCACAACCTATAATGGATCCGCTCATCCAGCTTTCTCAAGCATCAGCTCTATCTCAACGCTTACAACTGGGGACAGCTGTATTCCTTTTACCATTACGACACCCAGCTCCTGTAGCAAAACAAATAGCTACTTTGGATTTACTAACGTCTGGTCGTTTTATTTTTGGAGTTGGCGTTGGAGGGGAATTTCCTGGGGAGTTTGCTTTAAGTGGAGTTCAAGTTAATGAGCGTGGAAAACGGCTCAGTGAAGGCATAGAAGTTCTTAAAAAACTGTGGCGTGGCGAACCTGTTGAACACTCTGGAACATACTATAGCTTTCCTGAAACATTAATGTTGCCAGCACCATTCACAAAGGGCGGCCCTCCAATTTGGTGTGGCGGACGAAAAGATACAGCTCTTCAACGTGCGGGCAAGGTGGCAGATGGGTGGTTGTCATATGTAGTCACTCCCGATCAATACCGTGCTGGACTTGAGATTATTGCTCGTGCCGGAGATAGTAAGGGGCGTGACCTATCCCAATTCAATACAGGACACTTGTTATTTGTAAGATTAGAAAAAAGTTATGATAGAGCTTTAGCTTACGCCACCGAAAAATTGAGTGCCCGCTACGCGATGGATTTTAGCAAGCCTGCAAAACGCTATTGCGCACTTGGTACTGCTAATCAAGTGGCAGATATGATCCGATCTTTTTACCAAGTCGGCGTACGCCATCTCGTCGTCGACTTTGTTGCAGAACGTAACGACCAAATTGAACAGATAAATTACTTTGGCAATGAAGTAATACCACTACTCTCAGATTTGACCTAGCTCACTTGTTAAAATCAACAAAGTTAATATGTTTTAGAACCTCATAACGTAAATTGATTTAAGTACACAGGAAAAACTATAGAATTCTATCGACGTTTATTGTCCAAAAAAGTTAATAAAACTTCACAATAAGCTTCTGGCTCTTCCCACATTGGGAGATGGGAAGAGTTTTTAAACACCTTAATTTGAGAATTAGGTAAAGCATCGTGCATCTTTTGAGAACAAGCAGGTGTTAGTTCATCATGAAGCCCACACAACACTAAAGCTGGTTGTGTGATTTTATGAAGCTCAGAAATTCTATTCCAATCCTTAATGCTCCCTGTATAGCAAAATTCATTAGGCCCCTGTATAGCCATGTAAGGATCCATATTCCAATCAGATAAGGATCTGTTAACAGGGTCTGGCCAAATATCAAGTCGACATACATGTCTATAATTTAATAGTGTAATTGCCGCCTGATATTCTGGATGTTCAAGCGTCCCCTCAGCCTCGTGTCGCTGCATCATTGCCTCAGTTTCAGATCCTAAGGCCTGACGCAATCTTTTTAGTTCATTTACCAAATGCGGAATATCACCTGCGCCGTCAGCAAGTATAATGGTCTTAAAACTTTCAGGATACGTAAGGGCATATTCTATCCCAAGCCAAGTGCCCCAAGACTGGCCGTATAAGTGAACGGTTCCTAGCTCTAATTCGGTTCGCACCGTTTCCACTTCTTTCACATAACGCTGTATTGTCCATAAAGATTCATCATCAGGACGATCCGAACTTCCACACCCAAGCTGGTCAAAAGCCACAACTCGATAATCATTATCAGATAACCAAGAGTGAGAGTCCCGGACATAATCACATGGTAGCCCTGGCCCGCCGTTTAAACAAAACAACACTTCCGAGCCCGTGCCAAAGCTGTAAGCTACAACATTATAACCATCAACTTTGATATTATAGGTGTCATCAGGTTTACGATCGTCCATCATAACAATATTCCTCTATTTCTTATTACATAATTCGATACTAACGCTTAAAACGAAGTAAAAAGGTAACAATATGATAATTTCAAACAAAGCTGCATCCGAAAAGAGAAAAGATTTTCGAAAAGCACTATCAAATAACCGATTATTATGCTTTCCGGGCGCATTTGCACCCCTAATAGCCCTGCTTGTAGAACAAAATGACTTTGATGGTATATACGTATCTGGCGCTGCTATATCTAATGAGATGGGGTTGCCTGATGTCGGTTTAACAAACCAAGATGAAGTATCGCGCCGGGCGCACCAGATTTCTAGGGTGGTTGATCTACCAACAATTGTCGATGCTGATACCGGTTTTGGAGAGCCAATGAATACGGCTCGAACAATATCTATACTTGAAGAGTTAGGACTTACTGGCTGCCACATTGAAGATCAATTAAACCCAAAAAGATGTGGGCATTTAGATCACAAGATATTGATTGAACGAGAGGACATGTGCCGTAAGATCCGAGCTGCCTCAGATGCTAAAACTGATAGTAACTTTACGCTGATCGCCCGAACCGACGCAAGAGGTCCAGAGGGTCTAACGATGGCTATAGAACGAGCAAAAGCTTATGTAGATTCTGGAGCTGATATGATATTTCCTGAAGCCCTTGAAAGTGAATCTGAATATGAGGAATTTCGAAGTTCAGTTAATGTGCCATTACTGGCAAATATGACAGAATTTGGCAAAACTCCGTTATTAAATGTCGTCGAACTTGAAGCATTAGGTCTTAATCTCGTAATCTATCCTATGAGTTTGATGCGTCTAGCACTTCAATCTGTAGAATCTGGCCTAAAAAAACTGAAAAAAGATGGGTCCCAACAGGAACTTACAAGTGAGATGTTTTCTCGCAGTCGTTTATACGAAGTACTTCGGTACGAAAACTACAATCGATTCGATCAAAAAGTTCACAACTTTATGCTTCCTGATGAGAACTAGCTTTCTATAACCCACGTTAATTTATTATGATGGCTAAACTTAGGCTCCATAATCAACCCGATGAGCGAATGACATGACTGAACAATTATCCAGACGAGCACTAAATCGATTTATGGTTCTTGATCTTACCCGCTTTAGAGCTGGACCGACCGCGGCTCGGCAATTTGCGGATTGGGGCGCTAATGTGATCAAAATTGAAGCGCCTGTCGTATCAAATAGAAGCTCAGAACATGACCCCGTCAGATCTAGGCACAGTCCCGACTTTCAAAATTTGCACCGCAACAAACGGAGTCTTACTCTTAACTTAAAATCTCAAGAAGGTCTGGGTATATTCCGGCAGCTATCTGATAAAGCTGATGTTATAATCGAGAACTATCGTCCAGAAGTAAAATATCGACTGGGTATTGACTACGAAACTTTGCGTAAAACTAATCAAAAGCTCGTCTATGCCAGCATATCTGGATTTGGACAATCAGGTTCTTATAGATCACGACCTGGTTTTGATCAGATTGCACAGGGAATGGGTGGATTGATGTCAATAACAGGAACGCCAGGAAATGGTCCCATGCGTACAGGCATCCCTATTGCAGACCTCAGTGCAGGCCTTTACTGCGCGATTGGCATACTGGTAGCATTGCTCGAACGCGAGATGTCCGGAGAAGGCCAATGGGTTCAGTCATCGCTGCTGCAAGCTCAAATATCTATGCTCGATTTTCAAGCTGCAAGATGGTTGATTAATAAAGAACTTCCAGTGCAAGCTGGAAACGACCACCCAACATCGATTCCCACTGGGGTATACACTACGGCTGATGGCTTTATTAATATTGCTACCTCTGGGGGAGAAATATACGAACGCCTCTGTAAAACATTAGGTGCTTCAGATTTAATTAACGATCCCCAATACGCCACAGGGGATGCCCGATCACGAAATCGGGAAAACTTAAATATTCGTTTGAACAAAATCACCGAGAAAAAAAAGAGTAGTGAATTAATTAAGCTTTTGAATGACGCGGGTGTTCCTTGCGGACCAATAAATAACATCAAAGAATTGTTCGAAGATCCGCAAGTGAGAGAATTAGAAATGGCAACACCTGTAGACCATCCTTTACTTGGTCTAATGAATATAGTTGGTCAGGCAGCTTCACTGAGCCGTACACCGTTCCATGTACATTCAGCGACACCTGAGCAAGGCCAACACACAGAAGAAATATTGAACGAACTACAATTAACTAACTATGATATTTCCAGCTTAAGGGAGCGAGGCATTGTCTAACTCAAATCAGATTTTTACTGGGGAAAAAATGATTGCTGAGAAATCTGGATCAGTGGGGATAATGATATTTAATAACCCAAAGAGACTTAATGCTCTCTCGCTTTCCATGTGGAAGGACATTCCACGCATACTGGATTTATTCGAGAAGGATGATGATATTCGGGTTATAGTATTAAAGGGTTCAGGGACACAGGCTTTTATTTCAGGTGCTGATATCTCTGAGTTTAATAAGGAACGCTCTGACATAAATTCGATTTCTAATTACGACTTGATCGTCCACGAAGCTAGCACAAGACTGCAATATTCGGAGAAACCGACAATTGCAATGATAAGGGGATACTGTATTGGAGGTGGATTAGGTATTGCAATTTCCTGTGATATCCGCATTGCAAACAACCAATCTACTTTTGCCATTCCTGCAGCAAAACTTGGTCTCGGTTATAATATAGACTCATTAAAACCTCTTGTTTTTCTAGTTGGACCTTCCTTTGCAAAAGAAATAATTTGCACAGCCCGACAGTTTAGTAGTGAAGAGGCAATTCATATGGGTCTAATAAATCGGGTAGTTGCAGATCATGCGTTAGACTCCTACATCGATAATTATTGCACCCAATTATCTGATAATGCTCCACTAACGATAAGTGCTGCCAGACAAACAATAAATGAAATTATGAACGTAAATAATACTGGTATTAATAAAAACTTATGTGACGAGTTGCTAGAGAAGTGTTTTGTGAGTGAAGATTATATCGAAGGACGAAAAGCTTTCATGGAAAAGCGCAAACCTGTATTCAAAGGACGATAGGAGTTAGATATATGATTATTAAACAAATTTGGACTGGGAATGCCTATCGTAATTTTAATTACATTATTGCTTGCAGAGAAACAGGAGAAGCACTGGCTATCGACCCACTGGACCATCAGAAATGCTTGCATATCTCTAAGACAGAAGGTTTTGAGATTAAACAGGTTTTAAACACGCATGAGCACGGAGATCATACGGGCGGGAACACACAAGTAATCGCCGCAACGGGCGCCAAGCTTCTGGCACATGCTAATGCAATAGGGGTAATTGATGGTATCAGTCAGGGGTTAAAAGCTAGGGATGTTATTAAAGTAGGAAAATCTGTGGAACTTGAATGTTTGGACACTCCAGGTCACACCATGAGTCATATTTGCTTGCTTTCACATGGCGATATACCGGCTTTATTTTGTGGCGATACTCTCTTCAATGCTGGAGCCGGAAACTGCCACTCTGGTGGTCATCCCGAGGAACTCTATCATACATTCTCCAGACAATTAGCAACATTACCAGATAATACTCTTGTTTATCCGGGACACGATTATATTTCTAATAATTTAGAATTCACACTAGACCGTGAACCAAATAATTCAGCAGCAGAAAACTTGCTTCAACAGGTGAAAGGTCAGAATCCTGAGGAACCACTGGTTTCAACTCTATCCCTAGAAAAGGAAATAAATACTTTCCTACGCTTACACAACCCAACAATCAGAGAAAAATTAAGGTCAACCTTTCCAAATCTACCTAAAGAATTAGATGACAAGACTGTGTTCCTAAAACTTCGAGAACTGCGAAATAATTGGTAGATAAATTTATTTTATTTCTGTTTAAACAATGCTTGTTCATAAAAAGTTTTAAAATCTGTATTCGCCCCACAGATTATTACGCCTACTCGTTGTCCCTTGACCTTTTCCCGGAGAGGCCCAAGCAATGCTGCTGTGGCAGCAGCTCCGGCTGGCTCCACAGCTAGCTTCGCATGTAAAAATAAAACACCCATAGCCTTCCGAAGCTCAATATCATCTACTAAAACTATTTCATCTACATTGCGTTTGCATAATGAATATGAATAGGGCATAGCATATGGCGCTCCCAGACTGTCTGCGATAGTCCTAACCTGTTCAATTTTTTCTGGAACACCCGACCGAAAGCTACGACTCATCGTATCCGCACCCTCTGGTTCGACACCATAAATATAACACTTAGGTTGAATTAGTTTAAATGCACTTGCTACCCCGGCACAAAGACCGCCACCACCTATTGGAATAATAAGGGCATCTAAATTTTTTACCTGATTAGCAAATTCGAGCCCTAATGTAGCTGTTCCAAGGGCTGTTAAATGACCTTCAAATGGATGGATGAAAGTCCGGCCTTCTTGAGTTTCTATCTTTTTAACGATGTCAAAAGCATGGTGTATATTATCTGCAAACACTATTTCAGCATTGAATGACTGACATTGCTGCACGCGAAACGGATTTGCATTTTTGACCATTACAACTTTAGAGTTTGTACCCATTATTTTTGCGGCGAAGGCTGTTGCAATAGCATGGTTTCCCGCACTGACTGCTGTAACCCCTCTCTTTAGTTCCTGTTTAGATAAACTGAAAATATTTATCAAGGCGCCACGGGCTTTAAATGTCCCCGTAAACTGCATGAGTTCCAGTTTTAAAAAAACCTGCGCCTCAGCCCCAATTATATTTTGTATATACGGAGACGTCCAAATTTGAGATGGGGTTAGAACAACTTTATCTTTTAATTTTTGTGATGCGCGATTTATCTCAGATAAAGTTAAAAATGAACTCATAATAGCTAATCT
>CAYRUX010000235.1:0-15847 GCA_964427515.1 uncultured Rhizobiaceae bacterium | reverse complement strand
CTTGGATATATAATTGCAAGCGGTTGCGCATTTGGAACCCTATTTGGATACATAACCTCTGCAGAGCAAATATTTACCGAGTTATATTCTGTCGGAATTTATTTCCCATTTTACTTTTCGAGTCTTGCTCTTGCCGTTGGTGTCGCCACCTTATCAAATTCTCGTTTAATTAACCGATTTAAAATGCGCTCCCTTTGCCATTACGCCACTCTTTTCCAAACAATTTTATCAATAGCGTTTGTATTTTTCTATTTGAATTATTCAGAACATCCGCCCCTTTTTAGTTTAATGATTTATCTTGCAGCGATGTTTTTTTGCCTGGGTATATTATTTGGAAATTTAAACGCTTTAGCAATGGAACCTCTCGGACATATAGCCGGTATAGCAGCCAGTGTTATAGGATCCATGGGATTATTTATTGCAATTTTATTTGGTACGATAATTGGGCAAATGTTTAACGGGACGGTAATGCCACTCTTAATTGGCATGGCTATTCTTAGTTCATCAACAATGCTAGCAATAGCATGGGCAAATAAAACATCACATTCGTAATAATGTCCGATTGACCTGACGCTCATGACGAATAAAGTATAACCTAAAATGTATCAGAAACGGGGAGCGCTGTGTCACACCTAAGGGTTGCCGTCGATATCGGCGGAACATTTACAGATATCTGTATCATGGACGAGTCAAACGGGGAGGTTCGCGTTGCAAAAACCCCCTCTACTCCAGAAGACCCCCTAATAGGGGCAATGAAAGGGCTTAGTGAGGCCAAGGTAAACCTCAGGGATGTCTCATTATTTTCTCACGGAACAACTGTAGCAACTAACGCACTTATCACAAGACGCCTCCCGCCAGCGGCAATGGTTTGCACCCGCGGGTTTCGCGATGTAATCGAGATTCGAAGAGCCAATAAGGAAGAACTCTGGGATACTTATAAAGATGTAGCGCCACCATATATTCGCCGGAGGGATCGTTTGGTTGTAAGTGAACGCATAGACCATGCCGGTAATATTGTCGAACCACTCAATGAGAAGGAATCTCTGGAAGTTGCACGTATTCTTAAAAAACGGGGGGTGCAGTCGGTAGCTATTTGTCTAATGAATTCTTTTATGAACCCAGCTCATGAACAACTTTTGCACAAAATATTAAGCGAAGAACTCCCTGAAGTGGAAATTATAACTTCTAGCGATACTTTACCTGAAATATTTGAGCACGAAAGATTTTCAACAACTGTAGTTAACTCAATTCTTAGCCCTGTCGTTGGCCGGTATGTCATGAGAATGAGTCAGGAATTAAAAAATGGTGGATACGAAAGTGATCTATTACTTCTCCATTCGGGCGGAGGAGTAATGACGCCGGCAACTGCCCGACAATTTGCTGGGCGTCTAGCAGGGTCTGGAATTGCAGCTGGTGCGATTGCGAGCCGTCATATTGCCATGCTATGCGGCTATGAAAACTCTATTGGCTTGGACATGGGCGGCACCAGCTGTGATGTATCTCTTGTATACGCAGGTGAATCTAGAGTTACAAAGGACTGGGGTATTGAATTTGGCCATCCAATTAGATTTCCAAGCATAGAAGTCTTAACCATCGGCGCTGGAGGAGGTTCATTAGCATGGATTGATGATATAGGTGCACTACATAATGGCCCGCAATCCGCAGGTGCGGATCCCGGCCCCGCATGCTACGGCCATGGGAATGAAGTGCCAACCAACACAGATGCAAATGTCGCTCTTGGTCGACTAGGAACGACACTGGCTGGTGGAAATATTTATTTAAACAGAGATGCAGCTGAAGAGGCTGTGCAGAATGGCGTGGCAAAACCGTTAGGAATGGATGTGGAAAATGCCGCAAAATCAATATTGAGTGTGGCCAACGCCAATATGGCAGATGCTGTCAGACTAATATCTATTAGTCGGGGTTATGACCCTCGTGATTTTGCGTTAGTCGCATTTGGTGGTGCAGGAGCATTACATGGAGTTGCGCTTGCAAAAGAGCTAGCTATACCCACTGTGATTGTACCTCCCAACCCGGGAGTTACATCAGCACTTGGCTGTCTTTTGGTGGATATAAGACACGACCTTGCACAAAGTTACCTTATGCCAGCAAGTCAGGCGGATGCCCAAGACATAGAAAACAAATTTTCTATGATGGAAAAAGAGGCTATGGAGCGCTTAAAGAAAGAGGGTGTAGCCGGTAAAGATATGGTTATGAATCGAGCCATAGATATGATGTATGAAGGTCAATGGCGCTCTCTAACGGTTCCCGTGGGGAGCCCTTTCAAATCGGTCGAAGATGCAATAGAAGCATTCCACCTTGATCACGAACGCGAATATGCTTTTCGAAGAGATGATGCTGGGGTCGATTTATTTCGCCTCAATTTGACTGCTATTGGAATTACAAAAAAGGCCGAATTGTTGAAATACTCAAAAACCACTGAAATGCCAGAACCGTCCGACAAACGTTTTGTTGCATTTGACGGTTTTGATAAGCCATTGGAAACGCCTATTTTCCAACATGAATCCCTTTCAGCCGGCACAACTTTCACAGGTCCCGTTATAGTTGAGCAGCTGGATTCAACAACAGTTATTCCGCCTAATATTAGTGCCGAAGTAGATGAATGGCTCAATGTTAGAATTTATGTATCGGAGGAGCCCAAATGAACGATAAGCGTGCAGGCATAACACTTGATCCCGTTACTTTCGAGGTTTTAAAAAACTCCTTTATTACAACAGTCGACCAAATGGCTGAGCAAGTTCTCAGAACCTGCTACTCCTTTGTAATCTATAATCGAGACTTCTCGTCCGCTTTAAATGATGCGAATGGAGACTCAATTGCTCAAGGAAATCAAGATATTGCTGTCCATGTAGGCACCTTGCATCATACGTGTAAAGATGTAATTCGAGTCTTTAAAGGTGATATGGCTCCAGGGGATGTGTACATGATCAATGACCCGTATGCCGGGGGCACCCACTTTAACGACGTTCGTTTAATTCGCCCAATCTTCGCGAATGACGAAATTATTGCTTTTAGTCAGTCAAATGGCCACTGGTCTGATGTGGGTGGCAGTGTTCCAGGTTCATTTGATGTATTAGCTAAGGAAATGTTTCGTGAAGGTCTTCGCATAACTCCTATTCGAATAGTAGAAAGAGGTATTCTACGAGAGGACGTTGCAAATATGATCGCTGCAAACACCAGAGATCCCAAATCTGTTATAGGCGATATGCGAGCACAAGCAGAGGCTACACGAGTAGCTGAACGAGAAATTCTGAGGCTTGTAGAAAAGTATGGCAAAGAAACGGTAGTGACTGGTTTTAAGGAAGTACAGGACTACGTGGAGCATGCGACGCGCCAGAGAATAGCTGACCTCCCCGATGGAAGCTGGGAAACTGTAGATTATATAGATCGGGATCCTGCTCGCGGAGAGGGACTTATCCCTATTTGTGTAAAACTGACAATTGAGGGCGATGAGGTTACATACGACTTCACAGGCAGTCATGGCACCATAAGCACACTATATAACTCAGCTTTTGGCGGTACGTTTTCTGCTGTTGTAGCTGGCATGAAGACATACTTTCCTGATCTACCACTCAACTCTGGTTTCTATCGGCCAATAAAAGTTATTGCGCCAGAAAACTCTATCGTTGATGCTCAGTGGCCTGTCGCCGTAACCGGCTTTCTAATGCCATTTGAAAAAATTATGAATTCGATTTACGAAATATGGTCAGACATCATGCCTGAACGAGCAATTGCTTGCGCTTTCAACCTTGAATATCTGCTAACCGGTGGACGAGACACACGTCATGAATCCAAACCAATATTTATGTTCTACGACTGGCTCCCTGGCGGTTGGGGTGGTCGGGCTACTAAAGATGGTTGTAACGTGACCACAGCCTGCTTCGGGACTGGCCTTCAAACTCAGCCAATAGAGGGACAAGAACGATTGTCACCGATACTAGCGAATGAATTTGAAATTCAGTGTGATTCTGGAGGGCCGGGGAAATATAGGGGTGGAGCTGGCGTTGTTAAAACAAGTACCTTGCGAGAAGCAGAAGACGCTGTTCTTTCATATATTTGTGATAGAGAACGTGCAATTGTCTGGGGAATTAAAGGTGGTTTGCCCTCAATTCCGCACGGCCTCTGGGTTAAACGGAGTGGGGCTAACGATCGTGAGTGGCTAGGTACGATATTCTCAGACGTTGATATTTCCAGCGGTGATGTGTTCAGTCGACCTACAGCGGGGGGCGGTGGATTGGGCGATCCTCTAGAGCGGAATCCAAACGCTGTATTGCTTGATGTCGAAGATGATTATGTGTCTGTAGAACGAGCAAAAAAAGATTATGGAGTAGTTCTCAAAGTTATTGATGAGGATCTAGCGCACTTTGAAATTGACAAAGAAGCCACTGTAATAGCACGGCGAGAAATCGCTAAGATGCGTCGTAAATGGTTAAAGGAAGACCCAGAGGCAGTAGCAACAAAGTACAGAAACGGTGAAATTAATAGTATGGATATGGTAAGACGTTATGGAGTAATTGTAGATTGGGGAACTGGAAAATTGCTGCCCAAGTCGACCCAGCAATTTCGGGATTCCATTGAAACTCGAACAGCAAGCCATTGGAATGACAACATTCCCGACACACTAGAGGCTGCTGAGTGAACAATCTCGTACATAAATTATTCAATTTTAATAAGTTATGTTAATGCATACCTAGCTGATTCACTTCCTGCTATACGGCCAAAAACTGCACCAGAAGTTAACCCCGTTCCCCCAGGGTAATTAAAATAAAACAGCCCGCCAACTAATTCCCCGGCGGCGTAGAGCCCCGGCATTGCCCTATTCGACACATCAAGAACTCTAGCCTGATTATCAATTCTTAAACCTCCAAAGGTAAACGTAACCCCACAAGTGACACAATACGCTTCAAAAGGCGGCGTATCGAGGCGATTAGACCAATTAGATTTCTCTATGGATAAACCCTTAGTAGCTCTTCCATCCTTAACATTAGGATGAAAGGGAATTTCATCTAAAATAGCATTATTAAATTCTGTGACCGTTTTTAAGAAAGTATCTTTATTGACGCCTTCCAATTTATCAGCAAGCACTGAAATGCTTCCAGCCTCCACACGCGTAACTTCTCGAATACGATATTCGTCGCGTAGCAAATGAGATACCCTAGCATCGAAAATTTGCCACGCGAAATTTCCAGGCTGAGCTAGAATTTCCCGCCCATACTTAGCATAAGTAAAATTTCGAAAATCTGCACCCTCATCCAAAAACCTATTTCCATGGGCATTCACCATTATACCAAATGGATAACTATGCTTTTGGAAGCCATCACCTACAGCCAAATTGCCAAATTCTGGCGCGTTCATATCCCAACCAACGGCATGACAGCCTGACCAATTTCCACTGGGTGAAGCTCCAATAGCTAATGCCATTGTGATTCCCTCACCCATGTTATGTCTAGTACCCCGAACTTTTGCCAAATCCCAACCCGGGCCTAAATAGCGAGCGCGCATTTCAGCATTTGCTTCAAATCCACCACTCGCTAGAACAACCGACTTTGCTACCACTTCTATAACAGCATTTCCTTTAAAATTTACTAAAACTCCTTCAATACGCCCATTATTAATTCTGAGTTCAGTAGCACGTGCTTCGTAGACAATTCGGACGCCCAGCTCTTCCGCTCTTTCAAATAGAGACCCCATTAATCCAACTCCGCCGCCCCAAGTTTCAATAGCTAAACCGCCCCAAAACTTAAACTTACCGTCGACTTCAAAAGCCTGACGACCATAACTCGGCTGAAAACGAACGCCTTGGTTTCTCATCCATTTCACAGTTTCAAAACTATTTTTGATTAGCAATTCAACCAGATCAGGATCCGCTCTACACTTTGTAGTACGCACCATGTCATCAAAGTAATCATCGAAAGTGTATTTCCCAAAATCAGTCTTTTTCAGATCAGCATCATTGAGATCAGGTATTATTTCACGAAGTTCCTCTACTCCATTATAAACAATACGCATTGCTCCAGCCGTAAATCTCGAATTGCCCCCACGTTCATCACAAGATGCCGCTTCTAGCACTATGACATCACTACCGGCTTCAGCGGCAGCTATTGCAGCACATAAAGCTGCGTTGCCGGCTCCTACCACAACTATATCAGCTGATAACGAAAAATTATCCATACTCAGGTGTCAGCCAGAGCAGTCAAACTCGCAACTAAAACGCGAACACCATCGGCCAAATCAGTCGGCGTCGCATTCTCAAGCTCATTATGACTAATACCCTTTTCACAAGGCACAAATATCATTCCTGAAGGACATAGTGGTGCAATATGCATAGCATCGTGGCCCGCGCCGGAGACCATATCAATATTAGATAATCGAAGCGCATTTGCAGAATCCCGTACCAGATTCATTATGTTAGAATCAAACGCTATTGGTTCCGTATATGTTAAACGTTCAACATCCACTCGACACCTGCCCGCAGAAGCCTTACATATTTTTGGAATAAGGTTTACTGTTTCCTCAAAAATATGCCGATCTGGATGGCGAAAATCCACTGTAAACAGAACTTTTCCAGGCACTGTGCTTGGTGCACCCGGACTACATTCAAAACGTCCAACAGTAAATCTCACTGTATCTGTATCATCAGCCATTTGCTCTTCGAGCGCTGCTATAATATGAACAGCCGTTTTCAACGCGTCCTTCCTATTTTTTAAAGGTGCGGTGCCAGCGTGTGCTTCTTCGCCATAAACCTCAATTCGATACCAGCATAATCCCTGAACACCAGAAACAACTCCTATTGTATGGTTGCCATTTTCAAGAATTGGCCCCTGCTCGATATGAGCCTCAAGATATCCTGTGATATCAAACGGTATTTTTCGTTTTTGAAGTCCAGATGTTGCACCTAGAGTCTCACTTAATGCATCACTCAATCTTTCCCCGTCTCTATCCATAGTATTTAAGGCTTCCACTAACGGGTATTCTCCCGAAAACACGGCGGATCCCATTGCACCCGGTTGAAATCGACCACCCTCCTCATTGCTCCAGGCTACAACTTCAATAGGAAATTTTGTTTCCAGGCCAGCACGTTCAATAGCTTCTAAAGCTTCGAAGCCTCCTAGAACACCATATGCCCCATCAAACTTCCCACCCTTTGGTTGGCTATCTAAGTGACTTCCAGTAAGCACCGGCGGAGCATCATACAATTTTCCAGGGCGACGCACATAAATGTTGCCGATATCATCAGTTGACAACATAAAACCCAGTTCACGGGCCCAAGAAATTAGTAATTTTCTAGCTTCTATGTCTTCGGAAGAAAAAGCTGCCCTATTCACTCCACCAGCCGATGTAGCTCCAAATTCAGCCATCTCCATTATCCTATTCCAAAGGCGCCGGTCACTAACCGCTTTAACAGCTTCTAAGCATTTTTTCTTCACAAAATTATCCTTAAGGACTTAAGTTGGTGAAGCACCAGTTATGCGACCGAGCAACGGGCTTTGATGCCAACTGACCAACCACCATTTTCCATCCCTAAAATACCACGAGGTTGTAAAACCCATGAATCGTTGCCTGAATCCAGCGTCTTTAGGTTTTCCTCTAAAAGTTGAAAAACCACTTACATGTCCTGTATTATCCCATACTTTGGTTATTATATCCCGCGGGATCCACTTAAAATGCTCCCATAAAGGCTCTCGATCACCACTTCCCGCATGAAAGGAAATATGATCAATAAACTCTTCCTTAGTCATCCGCCAAGGGAAATCCTCATCCAAGACCTCCGCATCATTATCAAATACTCCATAGAACGAATCCAAGTTTCCATCATTGAGAGCATTTGACCAAGAATCAAAAGCATGCCTTAAACCTTCATTTGTATTTTCATTTGCCATTTGTTACTACCCCCCCAAGATACTTAACTAGCCTGCCAACCAAATACTCATCCAAATTTGTAGAGCAAATTGTGAGTGGCTGCTTAATGATGTGTTTATTTCTCTGTTTCACTATAGTTGAAGGTATTTTGATAGCTAGATTTAATTTTAACTTACGTCTATACAAAAGACCTCTGAAACACCCGTAGATAATTGGTTATAGTTGAGGTACGTTCTGATTTTGACATTATGACTAAATAATAGCGGACAAATACTTTTTTTGAACCTTAAGAATTTGATTCTATCGGTTGACGCAGCGAAACAAGGTTCAGATACTCTAAAATCGGCTGAATATTTATTTATATTAGGAGTTAGCTCAATGAAGGCATCTGATCTATTTGTAAAGTGTCTAGAAAAGGAAGGCGTTACCCATATTTTTGGAATTCCGGGCGAAGAAAACGCGGATGTGATGATTTCTTTGATGGATAGCAAAATCAAATTTGTGCTGTGTCGTCACGAGCAAGCAGCAGCTTTCATGGCTGATGTATATGGTAGATTAACTGGAAAAGCAGGCGTGTGCCTCGGCACCCTTGGCCCAGGGGCAACAAATCTAGTTACTGGCGTCGCCGACGCTAATATGGATAGAGCCCCACTGGTATGTCTAATTGGTCAGGCTGATACGGAACGGTTACACAAAGAGAGCCATCAAAATATGGATTCTGTGTCTATGTTCAAACCCATTACTAAATGGGCACAATCAGTTCACCACCCGCAAAATATTCCCGAAATAATACGAAAAGGCTTTAAAGTTGCCGAGACGGAAAAACCCGGAGCGGTGTTAATTGAGTTACCAGAAGATCTGGCAGAAGCTCAAACAACTACTAAACCTATAGTTCCAGAAAAAACCAGACGGCCTGGCGCAGATCATAAAGCTGTCAGTCAAGCCGTAGATATAATTCTGAAATCAAAAAAACCCTTAATACTCGCCGGAAATGGAGCTGTTAGAAAACGTGCTTCCGAACAATTAAAGCGACTAGCGAAAAATTCTGGTATAGGTGTTGTTAATACCTTCATGGGTAAGGGTGCCATTCCAAGAAATGACGAACACTGCCTTTTTACTGTAGGACTTCAGGGAAAGGATCATATCCTGGTGGCAATGCGAGAAGCTGACGTTATAATATCAGTCGGTTATGATCTAGTAGAATATGCACCTTCATTTTGGAATAACGGGCGCAAGAAAAAAATTGTTCACATTGATTTCTGGCCAGCAGAAATTGATAAAGACTACGAGGCTGCTGTCGACGTGGTCGGCGACATAGCAGACGGACTTTGGCAAATAAATGAGGAAATTGTCAAGCGTGCGCGAAAATCTAAAAAGAAACTACCACTTAACCGAATTTCTGGGCGTGCTACATTACGCAAAACCATAAAAAGTGATTTAGAAAAAGAAAAAAACAGCAAATCCTGCCCCATGAAACCGCAAAAGGTACTTTATGACGTGCGAGAAGCCATGGGTCCAGACGATATACTGCTTTCTGACGTAGGAGCTCACAAAATGTGGGTTTCTCGGTATTATCAGTGTGATTCCCCTAATACTTGTCTAATCTCTAATGGCTTTTGTACTATGGGATTTGCATTTCCAGGATCGTTAGGTGCCAAAATCGCTTTTCCAAAGCGCAAAGTGCTTTCTATAAATGGTGATGCAGGCTTTTTTATGAACGCGCAAGACATTGAGACAGCCGTTCGATATAAGCTAAATGTTGTAGCTATGATATGGTTGGATGGCGAATACGGTCTTATAAAATGGAAACAGCAAAATTCATTCAACGGAAAACATTCTGACCTTGCATTTAATAATCCAGATTTAGAAATGTGGGCAGAATCATACGGAGCTTGGGGCAAAACACTGAGTAATGCTAAAGAATTACCTGGACTTTTAACTGAAGCATTTAACCAGAAAGGACCTGCTATAATTGGAGTACCGATTGACTATTCGGAAAACATGAAACTATCTAGGCGATTAGGAAAAATTGAATTTCCAATATAATCATTGTAATGCGCCTTCCTAAATTACCAAAATGTTAAGGGGGATGTTTTCCTGCTTTTGGCAGAATAAAATTCGTTTTCCTTAACTTTCTCACGGCATCTTAATTCATGGAAAACTGATCTGGATATCATAAGATATCACGCTTTATGGGTAGATTAAAATTATACCAAAACATCTGCGTTTCCTGGTTCATCGGTAAAACTGAAAGGAACGGTTTCGATTAATGAGTTTTTCAATTAAATTTTGGGGAGTTCGTGGAAGCATTGCCTGCCCTTCCAAGGATTATGTGGTATTCGGCGGAAACACTAGCTGCCTAGTAGTTAATGCCGAAGAGCAACAGATTATATTGGACGCGGGGACTGGCATTCGAAACCTTGGGGATTCGAATGTTCGAAAGGGTGTCAATAAGTCTACCATTTTATTCTCTCACACCCACTGGGACCATATAACTGGCTTTCCATTTTTTGCGCCTGTTTACAATCCGGATAACGAACTCAAACTAATGGCGGGGCATCTAAACGAAGAAGGTGGATTGTACAAAGTACTATCAGAACACATGTCAAATCCTGTCTTTCCGGTGCCAGTTGAAGCATTACTTTCTAATTTATCCTTTACAGATTTCCAAGTAGGGCAGCCATTTACACTTGGAAATGACATTCTAATTGAAACTGCGAGGCTTAATCACCCAGGTGGAGCCACCGGCTATCGTATTGAATTCAAAGGAAAAGCAATATGTTATGTAACCGACACCGAACATACCCCTGGTAAACCTGATGAAAACGTTCTAGAATTAATTGAAGGCGCAGACCTTGTTGTCTACGACTCAACTTATACGGAAGAAGAATTTATAGATAAAATAGGTTGGGGCCATTCCACCTGGGAAGAAGGCGCCCGTTTAGTGCAAAAAGCCGGAGCTAAATCACTAGCAATTTTTCACCATGCCCCTGAACACTTTGATACATTTATGCAAAGTATTGAAATAGAAGCAAAAAATCGGTATCCGAATATATTTGTAGCTCGCGAAAATACGACCATAAAAATTATCTAATGGTTTCTCAAGTCAGATTTGAATTTTGATTCTCTCGCCAACAATTAGTATACTTCCGGATAACGAATGACCGACAAATGCTAGCTAGTTTTAACGACTGTGAAATAAACGGGAACGTCACCAAAATTTATGATTACAGGGTTGTTTTAGCTGGATTAATCGCGCATCATTCCTATGCAAAGAAGTAACAGAACATGGGGACTGCACCAATGCGGCTTTTTACTATAAGTTTGATTGCATCTTTCATTGTCTCAACGCTAGTATTTACACTCGCCAACGAATCAATTGCCGAGTCTTTTAACCAGGGACCAAAAGTGTGCTCTGAGTGTCATCGAGCGGAACATGAGATCTGGCAAGGAACCAAGCATGCGACTTCTTTCAAAAAAGTACACAAAAGTAAAAAAGCCAAAGAAATAGCAAAAGCGACTGGTGAGAAAAGCATGAAGCGCAATGCGACATGTGTGCAATGCCACTATACCCTAGTACCAAAAAAGGCTGGCGCTAAAGCAAAGCCAAAGGCTGGCCCATCCTGTGAAAGTTGCCATGGCTCTTCATCCGACTGGTTTCCTATACATAATGATTATGGAGGTTCTGGGGTCAAAGCAAGTCAAGAAACCGCTGAACATAAAGCTGAAAGAATTGCAAGCGCGGCAGCAGCCGGCATGAAATGGCCGTCGGATAAGTATGGTGTTGCAGAGAATTGCATGGAGTGTCATGGGTTAGCCAACCCTGGAGTAGGCGGAGATAAGCTAGCTATAATGTTAGAATTAGGCCACCCAGTTGTGTCTGATTGGGAAATTGTTCGTTATTCTCAGGGAAGTATAAGGCATCGATTTTATCCCCCTGATATGACAGTCAATGCTGAGATGTCCCAGTCTGAATTAGCGGAACTCTATGTAATTGGGCAAGCGGCAAAACTAGTTTCTGCTGTCGGTGCTTCTGAAAAATCTGATTCCGTTAAGTATAAGGAATTTCAAAATGAACGAGCGACTGCAGCTAAAGATGCATTAAGTAATATTAGCGCAGCATCTTCCTTAATAGCTAATCCAACAGAAGATGAAGCTAGAGCGTTTGTTGCAGCGATTAAGGGTCAGGATTTGTCTGGCGAAGTCGGAGCCATGCTTCCTGCTAAATCTGATTACAAATAGATTATTGGATGGACAGACTACCTGTTTGAAATTGTAACTTTCTAGGGTGCGTGGTTTTAGGCGAGGATCAGCGAGTATCTAAAATAAGAGCATCCCACGTCCTTACCCCAGTTTATTAAACGGTGACTATATTAGAACGGAGTAATAGGAATTGGCCAATGCAATAATTGCCAGACCCCAAAGGTGGGATGCACCATTTGGGCCAGAGATGGCGGATGACGATGTCAACCGACTATTAAAGTTACCTGAATTCTCAAATATTGATTCAGATAGTTTTCCTAAGCACACACCTTTAGACGGTATAATTCGTAACGATTCACGAATAGTTAAATATCAACCAGGAGATATAATTGTCCGCGAGGGGGATTATGGAAATTCTGCCTTTTTAGTAATCTCTGGTAATCTAAGAGTGGTTATAGCACCCTCTCTCCCTCGCAATTTGATTGGTCGCCAAGCAAGTAAAAAGAAAAACTTTTTTGAGGCACTTAGCCAACTTTGGACTAATCATACAATGCCTGAGGTACGAGATACATCTCGATATGGTAGCCAAGCTCTACGGGAAGGTAACATTCGCGGTGAATCTGATGCTCGAGTTTTCCTACAAGATATCCCATCCGTTCTTGATAAACACAATACTGCACAACTTGGTCCTAGTTCACTATTTGGAGAATTGGCAGCGCTAGGTCGAGTTCCCCGAACAGCCTCTATTTTTTCGGAAGATGAGGCTGAGCTATTAGAAATTCGTTGGCAAGGTCTTAGAGAACTTAGGAAATACGACCCTGATTGGCGTAAGACAATTGATGAGCGATACCGAGAAAACGCGTTGAAGGTGCATCTAAAAAGTTCGCCTTATTTTAAAGGATTAAGTCAAGAGGAACTAAACGAGGTTGCCGACGCTACACTTTTTGAGAGTCATGGCAGTTTTGAGTGGCATGTTTCATACAAACGTATGAGAGACCAGGGTAAAAGTGATAAGGAACCAATAATCGCCCGCCAGGGGGAATATCCCGATGGTCTCCTGATGATAAGAGCCGGTTTTGCAAGAGTTACCATAAAAATGGGTAATGGAGAAAGAACACTTACATACCTAGGAGCTGGCGATAGTTTTGGACATGACGAGTTATGGTCTTCTCATTTGGGAAATGATGTGTCTTTAGAAACTTCTTTAAAGGCTGTTGGGTATGTAGATTTATTACGGGTTCCTGCACCAATTCTTGAAAAATATGTTTTCAATAAGGATCAGTATTCAAAGTCCAGGCCACTACACCAACTTGCCACTCATGCGGTGGCTCAGGATGCCCCACTGGAATGGGCGGTTGAACAGCGATTCATCAATGGAACGAAAGCAATGTTAATAGACCTAAACCGTTGCGTAAGGTGTGACGATTGTGTCCGGGCATGTGCCTCCACACATGGCGGAAATCCGCGGTTTATTAGACATGGACGCACGTTTGATCACTGGATGGTAGCTAACGCCTGCATGCACTGTGCTGATCCAGTATGTATGATTGGTTGCCCAACAGGAGCCATCCATAGATCCCTTGAAACTGGAGCAGTGGTAATTAATGATGATACGTGTATTGGTTGTGGCACTTGTGCAAACTCTTGTCCTTATAATAACATCCGACTCGTAGATATTAGGAATGCGGATGGCAAACTACTAAGAGACCCCGAAAACCAGAAACCCATCACAAAGGCAACAAAGTGCGACCTTTGTGAAACCAACCCAGGTGGACCCGCCTGTGTTCGTGCCTGTCCACACGATGCTCTAAAAAGAGTAGACTTTCAAGGGGATGAGACTTTCGGGGCAGCCATCTCATGAATGCCATTGTAATACGTTATACACTGATGCTTGCTGCGGCCACAGCAGGATTAGTGGCTCTAGGCGTCTATTCACATCTCGCAGAAACTTCCCTGCAAAGATCAGAGTTTGTTACAGGATATGCCTTATTTGGCTTAATCCTTCTACTGGCAATGTTTAATGCCAGAAAAAAACTACCGATGTTACCCCTTATACGATCCGCATACTGGTTAGCAGCACATGTTGTCGGGGGAATAGCAGCTATTGCTCTATTCTTTATTCATACAGGTTCAATTTGGCCAACAGGAGCATATGAACAGGCATTAGCCATTGTCTTTTACCTAGTATCTCTAAGTGGAATTTTTGGTTACGTTGTGCAGCGAATATATCCTAGGCGCCTTGTACAAACGGACTAGGAAAAAAATTATGAACGTATACCTGGAGAACTCGCTGAAATACGAGAAGAAGCCGAACTGGAGATCCATGAGTGCACAAAGGAGACAGGGAGTGATACTCTAGCTCGTCATTATATTGAAACTTTGAGTTGGTATTTTAGGCGCCCACGGTTCTTTCTTAATAGTGCATTCGGTGGAGATGCCGGCAATCATTGGTTGCGCAATCAATACCGATCCGTAGACCGCTACCTCAATGAGGTTGAAAGAAGCTATTTAAACCGAATTGCTAATCTTGCTGGAATGAAATCTAAAATTGACGTTCACTACGCCTGCCAAAGCGTGATGAAGGGTTGGCTACTTTTACATCTTCCGTTAGCAGCTGGTCTACTTGGCTTAATGTTTTGGCATATAATTGTTGTTAACGTGTACGCTATTTAGATGAATCAAGATAAATTCAAACATGATTCGAGCCATTACGAGCGACCTACGCAAAAATATCGCTGTGGACGTGCTGCTGTTTGGGGAAAACCATGTGAATTTGGGCCACATGTGTCTGGCAAATGCGGCGGCACAACCGAGTGCAGGCCAGAAAAAATCGGCGATAGATGGCAGTGTCGCCGAACTGCTATTGCTGGCGGGCCCTGTGATCTAGGGCCAAGTTTTGATGGAACTTGCAACCATTCCAGACCACCTTGTCATCCAAGGAGGTCTTTAAGAAGTCTACGGGGCATCATTGCCATAGCGGCATTCTCCGTAGTAATTGCAACGATCGCGTTAATGTTATCACTTGGCGATGGAGGAAAGGCTCGCGATTCAATCATTGAGGCGGGTCCCTTAACCGGGGGCCATGAAAATTTTACCGGTACGGAGGGATGCGCTTCTTGCCACACATCACATGACGAAGATGCGGGAGATTGGTTCCTTTCAGCCTTCCACGAACAAGAAATGACCGAAAAATGTTTAGACTGCCATACATTTGGAGGCGATGCACGTCGTACGCATAACTCTATATTCGCTTCCAAAGCTATTACGACTGAATGCACGATGTGCCACACGGAGCACAAAGGGGAAAATGCAAATATTCAGATGATGTCAGATAGCCAATGCAACCATTGCCACGAGACTCAAATAGATAGTTTTTCTAAAAACCATCCAAAATTTTCTGATAATTATCCGCATGATAGACGAACTTCAATAAAATTTGACCATGTTTCTCATTTAACTACGCATTTTACAGATCAAAGGTATTCCGAAAAAGCTCCTGCCGATTGCATCGGATGTCACGCTGTTGATACAGCAGACAGAGCAGTTCGGCCAGGAACCTTTGAGAAAAGTTGCATGCAATGCCACAATCAGGCTATTCAGGAAAGAGAATTAGTGGTTATGAGGCTGCCAGAATTCGAAGAAAATTTGATTGATAATGACGCAGTTCTGAGCACGTGTGGCCCAACTATAGAAAATTGGGAAGTTATATCAGAGAATCTTTCAGACATAGTTGAAGCGGTCGAAGCTGGTGACGAAGTAGAAT
>CAYRUX010000234.1:0-24485 GCA_964427515.1 uncultured Rhizobiaceae bacterium | reverse complement strand
AGGAGCGTATGACACTGTTGGGCGACCACGAAAGAGGCGAGATAGAAGCCATGGTTTCAGTTGGAGTTTTACCAGAAGGTTGGGAAAACCCCTTTAGTAACATTATAGTGGACCTTCGACCTACATTATCAAAAGTACTGTGGGGTCAATCTGTGGGCCGAGGGTTACGCTCTGCTCCTGGAAAGGAAAAATGTATAGTTATAGACGTTAGCTCCAATTGGAGTACTTTCGGTCCTGTTGAGAAATTAGAATGGAGTTTGTGGAGCCACCGACGTTCCTATATGCAATTTATGAACCGCTTTAACTGGATTGGCCAGCAACAGGGCGGCGGGAGTAAAGAAGACACCTACTTGCTTTGCAAAAACAAACTCGAGAACACTATGCGGTGTTCACATATTTACCCAAAGAATGCATACGAAGAAGATACCTGCCCTGTTTGCGGAACTTACGCGGCAACAGATATTTACAAGGAACAACAACTTGGTAATACTCTGAATGAGAAAGGGTTGCACCAATTGTTTTTTGGACGTGTTCCCAAACAGTATGCAGAAATGGATCTATCAATTTGGACCGGCCTAAGGGATATTGCATGGAAAATGGCTAGTGCAAATGAAAAAGTTTTTCTAACTTTTTGTATGGCATTCCAAGAAGTTTCAGGTGAGCCAACAAAATCAGAATCTGATTATTGGGATATTGCATTGGAGGCTGAGGCTAGCATCAGAGGATTTCTCGTGGAAAGACAAATTCAGATTGTTAAGCGTGAAGAGTTTGATCTGTCATTGATAGCTGATGGCATGAAAGCTGGTACAATAGTTCGCACATTACAGGCACACTATGGTATCTTCGTGTGTGGAAGTGCATTTGAAGACCACGACAGAGATGAAACAGAGCGGAAATACGAGAAGGCAATTAAAATCACTGAAAGAATTGCAATGATAGGCTGTTCTTCTAAGGATAATTTGCCTTATTTTAATGCAGCAGAGCATGTGGCAACTTTGGGCGCGGCTTAGATAATAGACTCGAAAAACGTTGTGCCCTTAGATTAAAAAGTTTTTAGGTGTTTAGATCGTTATCGGAACTTTCCATGGAAGCATACATTTTTGATATTGATGGAACTTTGTCAGATGTAAAGCATCGCCGGCATTTTGTCGAAAATGGCAATAATAACTGGGATAAGTTTTTTAGTAAGATATCTGAAGATGCTCCCATTGTACCATTGGTGGAGTTCGTGAAGACCCTTATCCATGTTAAAGAAAAAGAGATAATTTTTGTGACTGGAAGGCCTGAGTTCACTAGAAAAGAGACAATAGGATGATTAAGAAATCAAGGAATAGACGCTGATTTTGGGAATTGCCTATTTATGCGTAGCGAGGGAGATTCGCGGCCAGACCATGTGATTAAGCGGGAAATCGTGTTTGATTATTTTATCAAGAAACAATCAGGTAATTCAGTTGGTATTGTACTTTCTCTAAAAGTTCTTCTCGCTACTTAGGATGTAATGCCATAATCTATCCATTACATTAGGTGAACTGCTATAGCGCAGATATTTGTAATTCTGGATGAATTTTTGCAAATCTGTTTAATGGGACTAAGCTATGGATTCAAAGATACAATATATCAGTGCAGACCTAGCTTTTATTACAGAGAGCGGGCCTTCAGCTACTACTTATATCTATCCTAAATCCAGCGGGAAAAAGCTGAAACGACCATTTCACAAAAAAAAGAGAGTTAAGGTTCATGATGCACGTTTATTGCAAGAACCGCCAAGGTTGGAAATCAATGGTTTTCAACTTCTGTATGCACCAACACAGATAACCAACCTTTATGATGAAAGTGACGTTGTTGAACGTTACTATATTGAAGCAGCTGATCTTGTTAAATCGGTTACAGGTGCAATTGAGGTATTTGTTTTTGACCATACCTACAGAAGCGTGGAGCGTGCCAATGCTGGTCAAAAAGGGGTGCGGCTGCCGGCTGAAAGCGCACATGTTGATTATACGCCAGACTCAGGACCGCGCCGTGCTCTGGAAATATTACGAGGTGTAAATAAACAGCAATATTCAGAACATCGAATGGCCCTTGTTAATATTTGGCGACCGATAATTGGACCGGTATTTGATTTTCCAATCGCAGTATGTGATCCACGAACATCTTCCGCGGCTGATTATGTTAAAACAGATATCCACCATTATAATGAGGATGATTTAGAAAATCCTGCGATTAGCGGGCAAATATATTCGTTACGATACAATAAATCACAACGCTGGTACTATTGTTCTAAAATGAATCCTGAAGAGGTATTATTGCTTCGGAATTGGGACTCTAGTGTGTGTGACCACAGCTGCTATGCCGCACATACAGGCTTTAAAAGTCCCATGGTACCGACTCAAAGCAAACCCAGAGAAAGCATAGAATTACGTACACTCCTCGTTTTTTCTCAATAGACATAACATATTATTGGAATAGATAAGCATATTAGAGAATGATAATTGTCGATGGTCTTATTTTTACGGGACGTCTTTTTTTGGGAGACAATCTAAGTGAATGACTGAAAAATACCAAACTAGCCAAACTGAGTTGCAAGAAATAAAACGTTTTAAATTTGATAACACTTTTAAACGTGAGCTAGACGGGTTTTTTGTGCCCTGGAAAGCGGAGAAGGTGTCGGATCCAAATTTGCTAGAGGTCAACAATCATCTCGCTTACCAGCTTGGGCTTGACGCGGATAAATTGCGTACCAAAGAAGCGGTAAATATTTTCGCGGGCAATCTAGTGCCTTTCGGGGCAGCCCCATTAGCTCAAGTTTATGCAGGACACCAATTTGGCGGTGTCTCTCCGCAGCTTGGCGACGGCCGGGCACTTTTGTTGGGAGAAGTTATTCATGTAGATCAAAAGCGTTGGGATATCCAATTAAAGGGTTCTGGGAAAACGCCTTTTTCTAGAGGAGGAGATGGTAAGGCAGCTCTTGGTCCTGTTCTTCGAGAGTATATAATTGGGGAGGCCATGTTTGTTCTCGGTATTCCAACAACAAGGGCATTAGCTGCAGTAACCACCGGAGACTATGTGCAGAGAGAGACAGCGCTTCCAGGTGCAGTTTTAACTAGAGTCGCTGCGAGTCACATTCGTGTAGGCACCTTCCAGTATTTTGCTGCTCGCGGAGAAAAAGAAAAGGTAAAACAACTAACGGATTATGCCATTCAGCGACATTATCCACAGTGTGCCCTTGAGGAAAATCGTTACTTATCGTTTTTTAAGTGTGTTATGAATGCGCAGGCTTATTTAGTTTCTCGATGGATGTCAGTTGGCTTTATTCATGGTGTAATGAACACTGACAATATGACAATTTCTGGGGAAACCATTGACTACGGGCCCTGTGCATTTATGGATGCATATGAACCAAGTACAGTCTTCAGCTCTATCGATACTCATGGAAGGTATGCCTATCAAAACCAGCCACTTATTGCTGAATGGAATTTGACACGTTTTGCCGAGACATTAGTTCCAATAGTTACATCGGAAACTGAGCATTCAGTTGCGATGTTAACTGAAGCTCTCGATGAATTTTCAACAATATTTGAGAATTTCTGGTTGACTGAAATGCGAAAGAAACTAGGTCTCAATAAACCTGAGGCCAATGACAAAATTTTAATCGAGGAATTATTATCTATAATGCATAAGGCCGAGGTTGACTTTACAATGGTTTTTAGAAATTTGTCTAAGTCATTAGAAGGCAACAAAGTCCCGTTATGTTCCCAGTTCAATAATTTAACGGCCTTCGATAAGTGGTTTGAGCGTTGGCAGATTAGGTTGAAGCGTGAGGGAATTGACGAAAAGAAACAGGCAATCCATTTGAACCTTGTGAATCCCATTTATATTCCACGGAATCATCTAGTAGAACGTGCTCTTAAGTCAGCAGTAAATGATGGAGATATGACAAAATTTTCTAAGTTATTAAAACTCTTGGCTTCTCCGTATGAAGAAGTAGATGGTATGGAACAGTTTGCTGACCCTGCACCCCCTGGTTCGTCACCGTACAGGACATTCTGTGGAACTTAGATTCACCTACCATAAATCGCACATCTGTTGATTGAATTAAATTTGGTCGGCGTATTTTATGCCCAAGTCCCCTAGTATTATTTTCCCGTATATTTTGGTGGTCGTTTTTCAAAAAATGACTTTAGCCCTTCCTGGTAATCATCAGATGAGAGCGCGACTAAGTACTGATCTCTATCTAAAGAACTGACTGAATCAGCGAGCGCAAAGGCTGCAGCATTGATTCCCTGTTTTAACATACGTACTTGTACCGGGGGCATAGATGAAATTTTATTAGCCAATTCCAAAGCTGTTTTCAGAGCACTTCCATCTGGCGACACAGCATCATAGTAACCCCACTCCAGTCCTTGCTGGGCAGTCAAACGCTCAGCCATAATAAATAACCTTTTTGTTTTAGCGGGTCCAATTAGTGCTACTGACCGTGGAACAGCTTGCCAGCTCATGTTCATGCCACGCTCGATTTCTGGAGTAAAACTGATAGCGTTTTTGCCACTAACTCTTAGGTCACACGATAGCGATAATGCGACACCGCCTCCGATACACCACCCCTCAATTGCAACAATGGTTATCGGTTCTATTTTTTCCCAGGCGCGGCACATGTCGGGTCCGATACGCAGCACCTGTCTTCTTTCAGATAGGCTTAAGTCGGTCAATTGTGATGTCTCCGGGTCTTTTAGGTCAAAACCAACCGTAAATACATTGTTTGTACCAGTAAGTACGATCGCAGATGTTTTGCTATCGGCATCAAACCTGTATGCTACTTCTTTTAGTTCCCTCAGTGCGTCAAATGAGAGAGCATTCTTAGAGTCATTACGGTTAAATCGAACGACTGCGATATTTCCTCGCTGTTCAACTGATACGTATTTAAGGCCATTAAATGCCATAATCGAACCTTTCAAAATTTATAAATTAGCTTTCACTAGGGTTAAATCAGAGCTATTTACGTTACAAAACCGAGAAGAAATTGTATACCAACGGTGCTAAATTATTTTATTTATAATATGAGCAGGGGCTAGTCTGTTTTGAAAGCAAATAGTTTGTTAGGGGTATCTTTAGTACTGTAAAGGGAGATTAATATGGAAAAGAAAGCTCAAGAACTTTGGCAGAGTCGAGCTGCAGAGGTTTTACCAGCGGGTGGTTTTGGAAACTTTGACCCTAACATAATTATCAAAAAGGGGAAGGGTGCACGCGTATGGGATGAAGATGGTAATGAATATGTAGATTTTCTAATTGGATCCGGGCCTATGATTTTAGGGCATGGACATCCTGAAGTTATAGAGGCAGTTACGGAACAGCTTGGAAAGGGGATGACATTTTTTGCAACAAATGCCCAAGCCATTGAATTAGCTGAAGAAATATGCAAAGCGGTGCCATGTGCAGAGCAGCTCCGTTACGTGAGTACGGGTAGCGAAGCAGATATGTATGCGATGCGGTTAGCACGCGCTCATACGCAACGGGATAAGATTATAAAATTAGAAGGTGGATATCACGGAATGTCCGCCGAGTCGCTAATGAGTCTTGCTCCGTCTCGCTCACAAAATTTTCCACTTGCGATTCCAGATTCTGCTGGAATACCCGATAGTGTTCGAGACGATATATTGATTGCACCCTTTAATGATATAGATTTTTTTAAAAGCTTGGTTGATGAGCACTCAGCAGAAGTTGCTGCAGTAATATTGGAACCCTTACAACGTTTGATACCGCCTGCGGAAGGATTTTTAGAAACACTTCGCAGTGAGACAAAAAAAAGAGGTATACTTTTAATATTTGATGAAGTGGTAACTGGGTTTCGTTTAGCCTACGGAGGTGCGCAGGAGCACTATGGTGTGGTTCCTGATTTATGTACTTTGGGTAAAGTCATAGGGGGTGGATTTCCTCTTGCGGCAGTTGCAGGTAAGACTGAAGTTATGGCTCATTTCGATAGAGATAAAGTGGGCGATGATAAGCACACTTATCAGATTGGAACATTAAGTGGAAACCCCATAGCAGCAGTTGCAGGATTAAAGACAATGGAGATTCTACGTAGACCAGGTAGTTATGATCTCTTTCGAAAAAACGGCCAAACCGTAATTGATTCTCTAAGGGAACAACTTTCGCATGCAGGTATTGACCATCAAATAGTAGGAGATCCCGTATTGTTTGATGTCGTATTTTCAGATGCATCAGTTTCAAATTACCGGGATTTTATCCGAGGTGACTCTGTCAAAGCAAAGCGCTTCAATCTGCTTCTCAGGGAAAAGGGTATTCTTAAACCTGAAAGTAAATTTTACGTTTCTCTGGCTCTAGATAAAAAAGACCTCAGCCAAACGGCGGAGGCTATTAATTATGCTTCAAGTAATTTATTGAGAGTTTAAATAAATCAGTGAAGGCACTGAAATCTAGGTAGTGGAGTCACAATACGTAAAATACGTTAGAGTATTAGGTAAAAGAGATAGAAGTTTTGTGTTATTTCCTTTAATGCAATACTGTTTGCGTTTCTGGAAGTATTGCTTTGAAACTTGGTTTAAAATAGGTATTTATTTGCTTTGACTATTCGAATTGGTTCAGGATCAGCGTGGTGGGGAGATCGCATCTCCCCCGCCGCGGCAAGTGCTGAGCATGGAATGCTAAATTATCTGTGTTTTGAAACAATGGCAGAAGCTACCATCTCTGCGGCACAAGTTCGAAAACGTATAGATAGATCCTTTCTCGGTTATGATGATTATCTGGAACAGCGTTTTCGTGCGGTGCTCCCCCATTGTTTGAAAAACAATACAAAAATTATTTCTAATCAAGGATGGGTAAATCCGATTGGGGCAGCTAAAGCTGTAAAAAATATCTTACGCGAAATAGACCGTTCAGATGTAAAGGTTGCTGCGGTTAGTGATTCCGTATTTTCGAATTATGCAGACGTCTTAACTGGTATGGTTACAGAAACGGGTGAGAGTATAGATAAATTTAAGGATGAAGTTGTTTCAGTTGAGGTATACTGGGGGGCGGATCCTATTGTAGAGGCTCTTAGCAATAGGGCTGATATCGTCATCACAGGGCGAGTTGCGGATACATCACTTTTTCTAGGGCCTATGATTTATGAGTTTGACTGGGCTCCAACCGATATTAATCAAATTGGACAGGGTTCAGGTCTTGGACACCTTTTGGAATGTGGGGCGCAAGTGACGGGAGGGTATTTTATAGACCCTGGTTTCAAAGATTTTGGGGAACCATGGAACTTAGGCTTTCCAATTGCCGAGGTTGAGCCGGACGGTACGGCAGTTATTTCAAAACTTTTAGGTACTGGTGGCGGTATTAATCGTCATACCGTTCTTGAACAGATGTTCTATGAAGTCCATGACCCTGAACGCTATATTACACCCGACTGTGTTGTCAATTTTACCACTGCTGTAATTGATGACCTTGGCAATGATAATGTTAGAGTTTCAAATATTAAGGGGGGGGCGAAGACGGCGACACTTAAGGTCTTAATCGGTGTGTTGGAAGGGTTTTTAGGCCAGGATACGTTTTATTTTGCTGGTGTCGGGTGTTTGGAAAAGGCAAAGTTAGCAAAAAGGATTTTAGAAGAACGTTACCAAATATTAAATATATGCTCTGACAAAGTACGGGTAGACTTTATTGGTGTTAATTCTATTCATGGCGCCTGTTCTCCAGAACCACTCGTGGAACCCTATGAAATTGGAGTACGAGTAGCAGGACGTAGCCGGTCTTTGGATGAAGTAGAAAAGATTGTTAGGGAAGTCGATTCTATGGCCGTATCTGGTTTAGCTTCGACTGGTAAAAATGTTCCCTTTGGAAATCGAATTAGAGAAATTGTGGGCATATATTCCATGCTTGTAAATCGCAGCTCAGTAAAGCCAATTATCCATTATTTTTAATAAGGATTTCTATATGAAGGTAGAATTACGGCAGGTCGCCCACAGCCGTAGTGGAGACAAAGGTAACACCTTAAATGTTGCAGTTATAACTTACGAACCGGTGTTGTACCCAATTATTAAGTTACAGGTGACTGTAGAAAGGATTTCAAAATGTTATTCTGGGATATTTGAGGGAACAGTCGTCAGGTATGAAGTAGATCGATTAGGAGTTTTAAATTTTGTTTTTGAAAAGGCACTCGATGGCGGTGTCTCACGGACTCTACGTCTGGATAGTTATGGCAAGGCGCTCAGTAGCAGGGTCTTAACACTACCTATTGATATATCTAATGATCACATGAAATACCTGAGATCGTGGGTCACTTAAATTTTAAGTTCAAATTTCACAGTTTTGCTGTGAAGGTTTATTTATTGAACGGTCGGATAAATGTTTGATTCCCATACTAATTCCCGAAGATGATATTAAGAAAAAGTGCCCTGAAGGTAATGATTAGAATTCTTACCTTAGACAACTATGAAAACACTATTGTTTAAAAAAGGGAAAAAGTAACGTTAGGAATGATGATGAATTGCTCCCCACACTTTGTGCGGAGTGAGAGGTAAGTCAATGTGTTTAATGCCAAGGTGCCACAAAGCATCTATTGCCGCATTCGCTACCGCAGCTGGGGGGCCGGAGGTATCTAGTTCACCGGCACCTTTTACGCCAAGAGGATTTGTATTTGTTAAGGTTTCTAATCTGTCGGTTGTAAAAGATGGGAGGTCATTTGCCCTGGGGATGGCATAGTCCATTAGTGAACCACTTATAAGCTGACCAGAATCTGAGCCGTAGGTAGCCAGTTCCATAAGTGATTGACCTACCCCCTGTGCAATGCCTCCATGGCACTGACCATCTACTACCATCGGGTTTATAACCCGTCCAACATCATTTACCGCGATATAGTCTTTTAAAGCAATTAACCCAGTTTCGGGGTCAACAGTAACTACAGCAATGTGAACGCCGTATGGATAGTTAAAGTCATTTGGGTCATAGAATGCAGTTTCTTCTAACCCTAATTCAAAATCTTCCGGGTAATTAGCACCATAGTATGATTGTTTTGCTATTTCTGGGAAGTGCATTTTTCGATCTGTGCCTTTTACATTATATGTACCTTCAGAGAAGGTTATATCATTGGAGTCACACTCCATTATGTGAGCTGCAAGAATAGCACCTTTTTTTATAATACGGTCTGATGCCAATGTTATTGCTGTTCCCACAACTGTTATGGAGCGAGATGCCCAGGTTCCCAAACCATGAGGTATGCGATCGGTATCTCCTTCAACGATATCTATGTCAGCTATTGCACAACCAAAACGGTCGGCTACGATCTGGGCGTATGTTGTCGCATGGGATTGTCCGTGAGAATGACTTCCACAAAAAACTGAAATTTTACCTGTAGGATGAATTCTAACATTGGCAACGTCCCACAATCCCATGCGACTGCCCAATTGTGCTGCTAACCGGCTTGGGCCAGCACCACCAGATCGGATAAACGAAGCTACACCTATTCCCATTAACCCACCGTTTAGTCGGTACTCGGTTTGTCGTTCAACTAAACCCTCTAAATTTGCAATGCTTTTGGCATGTAATATTACTGCTGGAAAGTCGCCAACGTCATATGTTGTGCCAGTTGCAGTTTTGTAAGGCATTTTCGTTTTAGAAATTAAATTAAGATCCCGTAAGTCTAGGCTATTTACATTAAGTGCTCTTGCGGAGTTATCAATTAGCCGCTCTAAAAGATAACTTCCTTCGGGCGCCCCAGCTCCTCTGTAAGCGTCAACCGAGACTGTATTCGTATAAACACCGCGAACTCTGCAGTAAATATTCGAAATGGTATAAAGTCCTGATAATACACTTGTATAAAACATTGTTGGTATGGCTGCGCCAAACTGACTCTGGTAAGCACCCAAATTAGCTATCGTATCAACATACAAAGAGGTTATTTTATTATTCTTATCAAAAGCCATTTGGCACTTGGTTGCATGATCCCTCGCATGGGTATCTACAGACATGCCCTCTGAACGAGAACTTGTCCAACGCACAGGTCTTCCAATTATTTTAGAAGCCCATAGGACACAAGGCTCTTCAGGGTAATGGTACGTTTTCTGGCCAAATCCACCTCCGACATCTGGAGCGATAACCCTTAGGTTTTGTTCGTCTTCCTTTAGCGTATCGTTAGCCAACCATCCTCTCACAAGGTGTGGATTCTGCGTTGTTGACCATAGAGTGTAGCGACCAGAACTTTGGTCATACAATCCAATAACTGCCCTTGGTTCAATTGGACTCGGT
The DNA here is from genome assembly GCA_964427515.1 of uncultured Rhizobiaceae bacterium. Taxonomy (GTDB): domain Bacteria; phylum Pseudomonadota; class Alphaproteobacteria; order UBA828; family UBA828; genus CAYRUX01. Next base: position 14,240 of record CAYRUX010000234.1, on the reverse strand, counting down.
ATGATCCGATTGTTTATTAATTCTAATTTTTCAACATGTGACGCTGAATTAATATCACTTAATACATCATCAAGATTTCCACTACGCCAATCGTAGGAGATATTAGTCTGAAGGTGGTCGTGTACGAGGGGCGCATTTTCTTCAATTGCATTAGCCGTTTCTGTAATACTTGTTGTAGGCGACCAGTCCACCTTTATGGCTTCTAACGCATCTTTAGCTTTGCTTGGGCTATTTGCTACAACCATGGCTACAGTATCACCGACATGCCTGCAAAAGTCAGCCACCAGAACCGGTCTTGAGACGGTTTTCATCAACGTGCCGTCGTGGGAGGAAACATCCCAAAGTACGGAGGTATCGCCTCCACCAAAGTTTTCCCAGTCTTTACCTGTTAAGACTGCAAATACTCCTTCTATAGACAAAGCTTGCTTCTTATCGATATGAGAAATCTTTGCTGATGCGTACGGACTTCGTAAAAATGCTGCATACGTTTGATTTGGAACGTGAATATCATCCACATAATTCCCACAACCGTTGAGGAAACGGACATCTTCAGTGCGTAATACTTGCTTGCCTATAAAGTCCATTTGCAGTGAATACTGTTATCCATAATTTACGGTTAAGGATTGTATCGCCTAAGCAACACGCAGGGTAGGAGTTTCATTACTAGATTTTCCTGGCAATACCCAATGTGCCGCAGTTCTTCGTTTTAACATTGCCCTAAACTGCTCTGTCGTTTTAGGCAGAAGTTCTCCCGAACCCCAGTCGACAATTACACCGTACTGTCGAATTAGATCTAGTTTGTCCAATTCTTTATTACGATACTTTGTAGCAATTGATTCCGCATTTTCTTCTAACCATGAATGTCGGTTCTCTCTGATATGTTTCCGTTTGCTTTCCGTTGCATCGTTATCAACCTCATATTCTGCTAGGTCTGCGTCTATTTCCCGAACAATTACTCCATAATCCTTTTCAGCTCGTTCAATCGAAACGTAACCTTCTCTCACATCTTCACAAACCTTCTGAGTTTCTCGCTCGATAGGGTCTCCTAATCCGCCACCACCTGCAGATGGTCTTGTTATGACATCTCCAGATTCGACAGGGACTCCAGAGAAAAGAGAACCAAGATAACGTTCACCTTGAGTTCCTGGATTTACCCATACGCCGTGAGGAATTGAGGGAAGTCCACCCCATAGTCCCCACGTAACTGAGCGTTCTCTATCACAGCAATAAGATACTACAGAGCGTTCAGTTTTTGTTAATGTAACGCCCTTCTCAACGCCCATACCACCACGGGAGGAACCGGGGCCTCCAGAATCCACGATTAATTCATGTTCGGTTGTAACCACTGGCGCAAGGCGTTCTTGGCCTTCAAAGGGTTGTGTGCCAAGTTGAACGCCGAATACAGGTCCAGATGCAGCCCATCCATCACGCCCGTTCCGTGCCCCCCAACCACCAACCATCCAATCATACCACATAAAATAGGGTAGCCCTTCCTTACGCCCATCACGTCCACCGATTAGTAGATACTCTAGGTTGAACGTACAGGCCATTGCGCGTTCAGGCAAAATTTCTGCCCATAACTCAAATACTGAGTTCATAATTTTTTCGAAAGGGCCTGAACAAAATCCGGCAACCGGTGTTGGCCAATCTGCATTAACCACAGAGCCTTCTGGCCCAAGTTCTACTGTAACAACCCTATAAAATCCTGAATTAAGAGGTATGTCCGGTGATTGCATTTTGGTGCCAGCTACGATCGCTGCAAAAGCACCACCATAACAGCAGTTAAGAAATGTCGAAATTGTATTAGGATGGGATTCACTTAAATCATAATGGACACTATCTCCCTTTATTGTCATCTTTATTTTAATTGGAATTAATCCTTCACCAAGAACAGGGTCCACATCAATATAATCTTCTGTCTCCCATACGCCGTCCGGGAGTTTAGATATACGTTGACGCGTCAAGGTTTCGACATAATCCTGAACTTCTTGAAACGAGGTTTGGATCGTATCGACGCCATACTTATCACAGAGTCTGCATACTTCTCTTTCAGCGATATTACATGCTTCTGCTTGTGCTTGAAGGTCGCCTATAATGTCATCTGGTGCCCGAGTGTTATTTGCAATTAACTCAGCTACATCAGACAAAAATACACCTTTGCTGTATACTCTTACGGGGGTTATTCGAAGACCCTCCGCCATATGGTCAAGAGCGTTTACGTTAAAAGACCCTGGTACCGCACCACCGACGTCAGCCCAATGTCCATTGGCTTGAGCAAATCCCAAGTGCGTATCCTTATAAAATATAGGACGGACTATGCGTGTATCATTGAAGTGTGTGCCGCCTTGGTAAACGTCGTTTACAACGAAAGTATCGCCGGGGTGGATGTCATCACCAAATTTATTTATAACCGCTTGCGCTGTGTAATGCAGGGTTCCAACATGCGCTGCTATATCACCGCTGCCTTGCATTACAGTGTTGCCTTCTGTATCACAAATTGCGGATGAAAAATCCCTAGACCAAATTACAAACGAGTAGCAAGTGCGGAAAATTTGTTCAGCCATCTGGTCAACAATATTGACGTAAGCATTCTTCAAAACTTCAAAGGTTACCGGGTCGAGCGTATATCCTTCTTTGTTAGTACTCATGCCTTATTCTCCTAACTTTAATTATGATGGCTTAATAATAATGTTTCTTACTTAATCTTCCTATGCATCTACCAATGGTACATGAATTGTGATTGTTAATGATGTATCGACCTCCGCCTTTAAGCCCGGTGGAACTAATATTGTTGAGTCGAGTTGTTCTATAACCGCGGGCCCGTTGACTACGGATCCCGCGAGAAGTTTATCTCTATCATAAACAGGCGTAAGGATTGCTGAGGGCTCTTCATCGAACACCACATTTCTTTCAGAATTGGGTTTGACTGTTGAGCTATCTTTTTCATGTTGCGCAAACTCAGCCTTCGGTGTTTGCCCGGTAGCAGTAACTGTTAGTCGATATACTTCAACCGGTGCATCAAGCCTGGAGTAATTATGTTCCCGACCGTGCTCCTCATGAAATAATGCCACTGCATCGTCCAGAGATGTTATATCCGAACCAACGTCGATTGACATTGCTCGCCACTGACCGAGATAACGCATATCAATATGTCGTTGGAAGGACATTCTATCTTCAGTAACACCTTCATTTTCTAAATGTTGACGGCCCTCTTCCTCTAACTCTTTAAATGCAGCGTCCACGTCTGAAGGATTGACATCCTCGACAGCACTCAAATACATGCGTGAAATATCATGCTTAATATCAACAAGCAGGCATCCCAATGCTGAGGTCACCCCCGGTGCCGGAGGAACTAATACAGTTGGAATTGATAAGTCTCGGGCGAGAGCAACACCGTGAAGTGCGCCTGCGCCGCCAAATGTCACTAAGGCAAAATCTCTTGGGTCATAACCCCGACGGATAGATACCAGGCGTACGGCGTCCGCCATATTAGCATTTGCGACTTTTAAAATTGAAACGGCTGCGTCCTCAAGAGAAAGCCCCAGCGGTTCAGCAACAACCCTGTTAATTGCTTCTGCAGCCAATGATTTATCAAGCTTTACTGCGCCGCCTGCTAGATTATCACTGAGACGGCCCAGTACGACATTGGCGTCACAATTAGTTGGTTCTGTACCACCTCGACCGTAACAGGCCGGCCCTGGAGTTGAACCCGCAGATTGAGGGCCATTTCTTAGCGAGTTTGCTTCGTCAATCCAAGCTAGAGAACCTCCGCCTGCTCCGATGGTTAGTACTTCAATGCTTGGAAAGCAGATAGGATATCCATATTCAATGTACCAGTCTGTTGTTACCCGTAAATTTCCACGGTCACACAAAGATACATCTGTACTGGTACCACCCATATCAAGACTTATTGAATTCTCGTATCCAGCATGTTGCGCCACGAAGCGACTGGCAATAGCCCCGGCAGCGATCCCTGAAGCGGCTAGTCTTGCAGGAAATTTTGCTGCGCCTTTTTCTGTCATGACTCCACCGCCTGAGTGAAGTAGCAGCACATCTTCCGTGTATCCATTATCTGCCATACGTTTAGCTAGGCGTCCAGTGTACTCGCCTACTACTGGAGCCAAGACAGCGTTTGCTACTGTGGTAGAAAAACGCTCATGCTCAAAAATTTCGGGCATGATTTCACTTGAAAGTGAAATGTTTGCTTCTGGTAGTTCTTCACGCAGAATGTCCCGCATGCGTTCCTCGTTTACCGGACTAGCAAAGGCGTTTGCAAAACACACAGCAATTGTGTTTATACCGCGTTTCCGGATGATCCTAGCTAGTTCGCGTGCTTCTTGCTCATTAACGGGCTCAATAACATCACCCGCGTAGTCAATACGTTCGCTAACCACAAGTCTATTGCGACGCGGTATGTAGGGAGGAGCCATTTCCTTATAAGTATCCCACAAGTCATCCCTTGTCCCTCGACGTATTTCTATAACGTCTCTGAATCCTTTTGTCGTGACCATAATGGCGGGCGGAAAATTACGAGTTATTAATGCGTTGGTAGATAAAGTAGTCCCGTGAGAAAAGAGGGCTACGTTCTTGAGGTTTACACCAGCAGCTTCAATGCCATTAAGGATGCCATCGATCGGGTCAGGAGTAGTGGGGGTTTTAGCAACATGTATTTCCCCTGATTTCTCATCAAGAACACATACGTCCGTAAAAGTACCGCCAACGTCGCACGCCACGCGTACAGAAGCCTCAGAACTTTCGTTCATCTAATTATTCCTCCCCCATTCTTTTTCTCATGATTAAGGTAAGTTTAATAACTGCCTTAATTCTAATATTACGGTAAATAAATTTCACAAATACATTCGGGTTAATGTAATAATCATATATGGATAGGTGAGGCAAGTATCTTTCCGACTATATTATTTTCCTATGATATTTAATACAATATATTGGTTATTCATAAGATCCCGGGGGATAAAAATGTCTAGTATTACAGTTGAAGAATTTGAGAGGACCCGTGTTGCTCGATTTTCAGAATTGGAAGGGAGCAAGATGCCAATGCTGGATGCCATAATTCCTGGTTGTGAGCGCGAGATATATCAAATTATAGGACAGGGTGTGGCTGAGGACCCTCAACAGAAAGTACAAATTACCGATAATCGTTACTTCAGTTGTGCACTTGTTAAGTGTGACCCAGGAAAAGGCACCCTTCATCATGATCATAAGACCAATGAAGTTTTTATGCCTTTGAGTGGAAGGTGGAAAATATTTTGGGGTGAGAATGAGGATTTGACGCATATTGTTCTAAATAAGTGGGACGTAGCTTCTTGCCCCCCCAATGTTATGCGTGGTTTTCGGAATATAAGTGATAAAGAGGGGCTTTTATTCGTCATCGTTGGCGGTACTGATCCGGGTAAAGTTGAATGGCGTCACGACGTGCAGGAAGAAGCGGCTAAACGTGGCAACGTACTTAATAACCAAGGTCTCATGACCGATCCTGCTAATTATTAAAACAGTGATAGATAGAATAAATCTATAGCCGCTCTTACATCTATTAAGGACGATATTTACCCGTTTTGGTGCCAGGTTTTATAACAATAATTAATTGTAAGTTGGCGCGTCATCGGTCTTAAATTTAATTAGCAAACGAATATATCACCAAATCTTCTCATAAGCATATTAGGAAATAAAATTTACATTTATGCTTACGTAAGAGAAGAACTACCTTATGGCATACGAGAGCTCATCTAATCCAATGACTGAAATTGCACTGGCTTTGGCAATGGCATTTTTCAGCATCATGGTATTGGCAATGATCTCTATGGGTGGGGCATTTAATGAAAATCGATCAAGTGTGAAGACTGTAACGTCACAAATTAAGCTTGCGATGCCAGCGGCTGAGGTAATTGAAGAAGATTATAACGTGCACAGGGCTAACCCGGAAACTCTTCTAATTTATTGGAAGCGGAACCTTTACGATGGCGCATTAAATCCTATCGAAGATACCTCATTGCTAAAAGATAAGTACAACATACTGGCCATTTCCCCCGATCTTTCAATAAGTGCTGCCATGACGGTTCAAAAAAAATTGAACATCAAGAACCTTCATATAACCACTCTTTCTAAAAACTGGGTAGAAATTTTAAATGAAAAGATGCGTTAAAACAGACCAAATTGTGGGGCGAATTATGAGAAAGCTATTATTTTGCACACTGTGCGTAAGTGCATTAGTTTGGAGCACTTTTAGTATAAGTTCTACTTCAGCAATTGCAGAAAGTGGATCCAAAGAAACTATTGCAATGTTTCTTGGAGCTGCATTGGGGGGGTGGGGTGGATCCCAGATAGGGAAAGGTCGTGGACAGTTAGCTGCAACTGGAGCAGGGGTTTTGGTTGGAGCCTTAATTGGTAGGAACTTAGGATTATCCCTGGATAGGGTTGACCAAATATACGCCACGAGAAATAGGCATCATTCGCTAGAGTATTCAAAAAGTGGAGACAGATCTGGCTGGAGAAATCCCGATACGGGGAATTATGGTAATACCACACCATTAAATATTTTTAGAGGGGAAAGAAATCAATATTGCCGGGAATATCAGACTGAAGTAATTATTGGTGGCCACCATCACGCCTCATATGGAACAGCTTGTAGACGTTCGGATGGTTCATGGGAGTTAGTGAATAATGGTTCTACGCACCTAATGGAGAAACAATCAAAATATTTTGCACGATGGTGAAGGTAAATGCCTGCAAACTATAAGCTATGCAATGGGGCTAGAGCTGCATTGCTAAAATGTATCGTGGCAGCATTGGCATTAGTGACGTTATGTGGGGGAACTGCAAATCAGTCTATAGCCTCAACAAAAAGCGTTATTCAGCGGTTGGTTTTGGAGGAAGCCATGAATAGTCAAGTTCCAGCATCCTTGGCTCTAGCTGTAGCCAAGGTAGAGTCTGATTTTCAGGAAAATGCTCTGAGCCCTGCGGGAGCGGTTGGGGTTATGCAACTAATGCCAGACATTGCGGTTTCAAGATATGGTATAAAACCCGAGGAGTTGTGGGCGGCTCGTCTCAACGTTCAAATTGGCATAGATTTTCTAGACACTTTAATACGCCGTTATAACGGCCGCTGGGATCTTGCCTTATCACATTACAAGTTCGGTACAGAAAAAGCTCCGACTAAAAATTTAGAAGCAGTTTCAGACTCACAAACATATGTTGATGCAGTGCTTAATTGGCAAAGGCGATATGAGTCAGAACTACTTAATGCATTTTCTCAAAATATTTCCCAGACTTTGTTAGAGTTTCCAATCGACAGCCACTTAACCCTATACCCAGGTAAATATTTGGCAGCTCAAAAACAACTTGGATTGTCCTTGCCCGACATTAGTTTGCATGCAACTTGGAGGGAATTTGATGATTTTAATGAGAGCCTAAATATACGTGTGATAGAAGCAAGCGAGCAGCTCGACGACTTTCCAATGTTAGAGACCCATAATGAACTTTAGGAACACAATTTTTTACCCACTTGCAAAACGCTTAACAATCTCTTTCATAGGGTTTTTTCTGGGCGCGGTTCTACTTTCTTACAATACCTCTCTCGCTATGCTTAGCGAAGATCGCCAAATTATTCGTTCAATGGTTGTGGAAGAGGCTCTCGAACTAGGGTTGCCGGTAGCTTTAGCGCTTGCTGTAGCTAAAGTAGAGTCAAATTTTGACCCCAATGCGTTGAGCGTTAAAGGTGCGAGGGGTGTAATGCAAATTATGCCACAGACGGCTCTGGGGGAGTACGGTCTTGACGCTGAGACATTATGGAGACCTAGAGTTAATATTAGACTGGGCATCCACTTTCTTCTGAGGTTGATTTCGCGTTATCATGGGCATATTGAACTAGCGCTGTCATATTATAATGGTGGCTCAGCTGTTGGTGTTTGGCCGGATGTAAAAATTATTCCAGCCACGAGAAAATATGTAGAAAAGGTTAAAAGTAAGTATAAATATTATCAAAGAGAACTGTGGTTAAAAGGATATGGTAAATGGACGCAACGGAGGCTAAACATCAAGCTTTCCAATCTGGAATGAGCAAGGAATTAGTATCTGCTTTTCGCAACGCTGCCGATGCGAAAACCGCAAATGGTGATTTAATATTCTCCCGCAGAGTATCTCGTGACTTGGCAAAGCATGTTGCTTGTCGCAACTACACCAGAATAATTCTTCAGCTTTGCCATTTTGTTAACGTCGTTGATGCAATTTATAAAGAAGGTTGGGAAACCTTTTTAGGGCGCGAGATTACTGGGAACAGAGCTTCTTCCCATTTTTTCCGGACCCTAATTATAGAGCGCGAGAAAGATACGGGATGGCGAAGAGGTGGCTTAATGAGCAACTCAGATGGAATAGTGATCAAATATGATAGTGCCCAGTTTACGGTTCCATTTGAGCGTATGCCTATTCTTTCAATAATGCTGTATTTTCTAGTGGGGACGGTTGGATACAAGGAAGTCGAAAAAATTTTTACAGAAATGTTAGAGGATGTGACAAAAGAGGGGTCTATTGGTGAAGCTTCTAATGGCATTTCAAGGAAATTATATGATTATTTAACTGATCACTTGCGACCTGCGCAAGAACAAGAGAAGTTTGAAACAATCGTAGCTTTTCTTAATAATTTTAACAATCGAGTGAAGCTTGAAATAAATGACGAAATAATACTTTCCTTTTGGCGAGAGCAGATAAACGTTGAGGGTTCTGGTGATTTTAAATTATACAGATCTGTTGTAAGAGCTTTTGTAGCGTTTGTGAAAGCAATGCAGAGAGGCAGCATAGTAGGTTCGCTCGATAACTGCTTTTCATTCGGTGAGAATCGTGAGGCTGGTGAGATATCACTTGACATATTTATGGCAACTTCAGATATGGAGAGTGAATGGCAATCACCATTGCTAAAGCTTGAAGTTGACCCTGCAAAGCGCATCCGTTTTTTAAACAGCCGAGAGCAGAAAGATCTTTTGTTAATGATGGACTGGGGTCCTCTTGCGGAGGAATGGCCTTTATCATTACTACGCCATGAAACCTTTGGTTTTACACAATCACGATTAACACAGGCAGCTCGCTCAAAAAAAAATATTTTACAAATTCGAAAAATTGCCTCCTGCGATGATACTGAGAATTTTCAAAACAGAATTACACGATTAAAATATTTGCACGAACATGTATCTGAAACTGTTAAGGCTAGCACTTGGATGTTGCGTGAGTCTGGAGAATTTAAGGAAGGTATGGGGAGTGATGAAGGTAGTGTTGTCGAAGGATATTTTGTAGAGGCTAGGCGGGCATTTAATAGACTTAACCGTCACGGTTTTACGGATACAGACTCAGAAGTTCCTGATCTGCTTGAAGGGCATCAAGAAGGATTAGGTGCTATGTTGCGAATACGCGAAAAATTGGGCGTATGGTTTAAAATAATTGAAGGTTTAGAGGAAAAATCGCCTAGTTTATCCGATCAGTTTGTCTCAGATGCACACTTTTTCGGAGAATGCTTTCAACGTCTTTATGGAGAACATTGATGAATAATACTTTCGATCCGAGAGACACTTTGAAAATTGAACGTGCAAGTTTGCTATTTGGTGCTTACCATCGCCTAGAACAATTAACTTCGGAAGATCCATCAGAATCAGAGCGGGTAACCTTTAACACTATTTTCCAGTATATGTATGAGAAAGAGTTGTCACCTGAAATAGAATCTATCTTAGAAAAAAACGCCTTACTAAGAGAAGATTACAAGCGTTTGATAGAAAAACATATGACAACAATCATACCTTTAGGAATCGCAGCAGATACCGGTGCTGAGGCTGTTCGTGAAGGGTTAGGGTGTCGCATTAAGTTTGTTCCGTCTAGTGCTGAACCATCCCAGACCTATGTGATTATTGAATTTACCGAAGACTTAAGTTCATCAGAACCAATTCTGTTTATCTGTGATGAGTTTGATAAGTGCACAAAAATTGTTCTTGAAGCGACACACAATGGTAAAGTCCAATTATTGCTTGAAAATGACTCAGAATTGTTATCGCGTTTAAGAGATGAAAAAACGATAGTGTTCCGCCGTTCGTGAAGATTCGAGTGTACATAGGTACTACGTTTGGCCCAGTCCTAGTGGAACGTATATGGCGTGAGGAGGGTATTGCTGAATCAATGGTATGCCTTCAGCGTACCACTGAAAAATTGCCAATTAGTGCTGATTATAATGATTTTGTTAAGCGTCCTACGGGCATTGTTGAACGCGAATTTGGGCCATTTAACGGGGGAGCTTTTCGCCTTGATCTTTCAGGGCCGATCAATCAGGGAAAAAGCTGGCAATTAGCATTTTTTGTTGCTCATGCCTTCGCTTATAGAGGTATATTGGCTGGCCCCGATGATCCATTTGAATTTGCAATTTGGTTAACTGGACTGGTTGATAATGACCTTAAGGTTACTCCAGTTTCACAGGTTCCTGAAAAATTACACAGTGCTCTACCTGAATTGAAGAAAATAATGAAAAAAGGGAAGGATGTTTATATTTGCGTGCCCCAGGATAGTGCCGAAATACTAGGGAGAGCAGATCTTCCCGTCGGAATTGTTGCCCGGGGATTTCACACGATAAGTGAAATATCTGAAGTATTTGGAATCCCTATATTAAGAAGTACAGATCGCAAGACTCTATTCTCAAATTATGGACCAAATCCTTTAAAAATATTTAGCCTCTATCAAAAAAAGAGGTTTCGATTGGGCGTATTAATACTATTGCTTGGGTTGGTAGCTTTGGTGGCTGGAGTGTTGCTACCAAGTGTAATTATTCCTGAGCTCAATTATGAGAGAAACGACCAGAATAATAAATCATATATAGGTTCTGGACAATCGCCTGAAGAGAGTGAGTATTAGTCTTCTGAAGTTTCCATGGAGATGGCAATTAGATTGGGTGACACCTAATAATTTAGGAAAAACTTTTACCAGCCTTAATTATTTGAGGGAATAATGAATTAGCCGGATCTTTGCTGATTACAGCAGAAACCATATATCAAAACTTTTCAAGCTGAAATAGAGTAAGTACCTGATTTACTGCACCGCCCCTGACTCCTGAGAAAATATATAGTATTTTTATAAATGAAGCGTCTCGGCTGATAAAACTTGCTCTATCCTTTTCATAAACCCCTATAGAACAACGTAGGGGTCGCACAATGTTTTCTTTTTTATGCCGACAAAAATTGCACATTTCTGCACTTTCCGGGGGATGTTGTGTATTGCTGTTATTGACAGCATGCCATGCCACATTTCCGACTGAAACAGATGAAGGTATTGGGTTTAGAGAAGAGCGCCATGCAGAAATTACCGCCATGCAGAATTATAGAGAATGTCTTGATGAAGCAGCCATTCTTGATTCGAAAGCTCGTCAAGCTGGATCGCATGCTCGATATTTAGCGAGTGCCAGGATGATGGAAAAGTGTGAAGCAGGGCTTGGCCCAGAAAGCAGCGGATTAGCAGTTGAAGAGCGTATGAAATCATACGCGCTATCAATTCAAAATTATTTCAAGGGAGGCGATGTGATAAAGGCACGAGCAAACCTTAATAAATTTAAGGCAGCGTATTCTGATCACGATTTATATTATTCTGATGGAGCTTCATTTAGTGACACGATGTCATTGCTATTAGGTCTTGAGAATGATTCGGCACTAGGGGAATTTTCTATAGTTAACGTAAATCCTATGCTCAAAACTGAATTGAGACGTATCCGGTATTGGCAACGAAATTAGAGTGGAGAGGAGGATGTTAATCATGTTCAAGCCCTTCATTTGCAAAGTACTTTGTTCTCGCGAAATGATCTTTTGCAGTGTTTTAGGTGTAATGATTGCAATGGATGCGCCAGTTTACTCGAGCACTTCAAGTAGCCCGGTTTGGCAACCAGAAGCTAGTGAGCGACTTGAAAAACTTCCTGCCAAGTATATTAAAAAATCTCTGGAACAGGACTTTTTGGGATCAGAACTTGGTCGCGCTGTGAAGGACGTCGAGACGGAATTAACTTTTAAGTCCGAAACATTGACTGACCTTGAAATGGCTATCAAACAAACTGATGGTGAAATGCAGAGAGAACTAAAACACCAATTTTTAGTCGAAAAGCGTGAATTTGTAGATCTTGTAACGCGTAAAGTTGAATTGAGACGCCGAGCGTTAGAGAAACAGTCGGAAATTTTGGAAAGTCTTTTACAACAGTCTATGCAGGGTAGTGCCAGATTAGAAGGTGGAAGAAAGGATTTAATCGAAAAGCAAAATGCAGCTCGGTCAAGATTCCAGGCGTCAATTTCCGAAGTTGATATGAGGTTGATGGAAAAAACAGCAACTGATGAGAGTAAGTATTCAAAGGAGTTCACAAGAAACTTGAGCGCCATAGAATCCCTATCTCAGGCAATAAAAAACCACGCTATGAGTCCAGTTTCAGAGGGTGATGGACGATTATTAACTAAGGATGGTTATTTGAAGGAATTAATATCTGAGACACAGTTTAAACTTCAATTGCTTGATCAAGAGGAAACCATTCTTGGTTATATGGCAAAGCTTGTGGCTCTGGATGCTAATGCACTTTCCCAGGAATTTGATAATTCTGAATATGCTAACGGTGAAGCTCATAAAGCTTCAACTCTTCCGCAGGCAGTCAGGTTTTTCATTTCTAGATAGTTGGAGGTCTAAATGAATAAAGGATTAAGTACAGTATATATTTATACGTTGGCAGCTCTTATTTTAATTATTTTTCTGGGGCCTCTTGCTTTTCTTGCCCATGCAGGAACCGTAGAAAATATGGAAAGAGAGCGCGCAATTCTTATTGAAACGCTTCGGTCTCCAGATGTGGCGTTTGAGGAACGGGCAAATAGTCTAGAAATATCGCGTCATAGATTAATCGATCTGGAACGTGTGGTATTACGTGACGAGAGTTTAAAAGGGAGAAATACTCCGACCGTACGCCGGGCTTTTAGTAATTATGATTTGACATTTTTAGTGCATGCCTCTTCTGAGAAGCAAACTTCTATAATTGATACCTGGCTAACTCAACTAGGAATTACCACTCAGACCCTGATGTCTACTAGAATTGGTCGCCAATAAAATGAGAATTGCAAGGAGTAGGTCTTTTTCCAAGGCTCTAACTTGGTTTCTGGGTGCAATTACTATCTCACTAGCATTAGCTGTAATGAGTACGCCTATTGGTATCAGCGAGATAATTAATTGGGTTCACGAAGTGTTTGGAAGTACCTTTATTTTTCTCTATTCCGCACTTGTTCTTTTGGCACTTTATTCCTGGTTAAGGATACAGGAAGCGAATTTGAATTCTAGCATTCAAAGGGTCTGGTTTGAAGTTGGAATGCATTCTGGAAACGGGGTTGCTACATTAGGACTGACTTATACGTTGCTGGGTATTTCTATAGGTATCGCAGATCTATCCGAACGCGAATTGTCGCCCGATACTATACGGGAAATTATTGGAAATCTCACTGCACATTTTAGCATGGCATTTCTGACGAGCGTGGTTGGCGTTCCAACTGCTGCAGTTTTGCGTGCCTTGCTGTCTGTTACAGGTTTGAGAATTCAATCACGAGCATTGAATATATAGGAAAACCTATGAAACTGGTAGTTTTCAACATATTAGTGGCCGTTGCACTCGCATACCTTTTTTTGGGTGAGAACAACCAAATGCGGATGAAAAATCACTTGTATTGGGCAAAAGATAAAGTAGATCATTCTGTTTCAAAAACTGATCTCGGACAGGGTAAAACTAATGATCTTACTGACGTGTCATCAGCCCCTAACAAACAAGGTTCGGAGAGCTTGAAATCCAGTGAACCGTTACATACTGCAGGCCAGCCAAATGCTCAGACTGAGCAGAAAGAATTGACAGACCTGTCTATATCCGATTCAGAACTTAAACCTGTAAATCCATTGGAAGATACAGATGATTGGTCAAACGATGACCATCCGAATAATTTTAGGGAGCAAAATGTCAGCCTGAATAGGGGAAAGAATCCCACCGTGCCTAGTGAGGCATTGCACAATGAAATTAATATACCAAGAACTGAGGGTAAATCCACTTCTCTTGAAAAACCAAGCAAATTGAGTCCTGAAATTGAGCGTCGACGTCAATTGGTTTTGAGTGGAAGGGCGAATAAGCATAGCGACAACACTGGTTCCCATGAACAAAAACCTGACGCAAGTCAAAGAAGGACGTCTTTGCGTTTGTTGGC
>CAYRUX010000233.1:0-11819 GCA_964427515.1 uncultured Rhizobiaceae bacterium | reverse complement strand
GGACAACTGCACAAATATTCTGTCTCACTAAATGAAGGTCTTGGGAAAGAGACGGGGCAAGAAATAGGTTTGAGGCAGGTATCAAATATCCGACTAGCCCGAACAGAAGATCGTATGGACGAATATAAATTCTATGCCGGTGTAGCAGAAACACTTGGTGTTGATGTTCGCTTTCTTACGCCAAGCGACTTGTTCGATATTTGGCCCCTATGTGTTACTGAAGACATAGTAGGTGCTATACAACATCCGAGAGATGGCTACGTCCAACCCGCAGATCTAACACAAGCCTTAGCAACGGGCGCTCGTAATAATGGTGCCGAAATCTACCGTAACACTAACGTAAAGGGCATTGAACGAACAAATAATGGTGAATGGAAGATAATCACTGATACTGGCACAATCATTTGTGAGCATATTGTTTCAGCAAGTGGAAATTTTGCCCGTAAAACTGGTAGTATGGTGGGGATTGATATACCGGTCATCCCAATTGAACATCAGTATTTGGTCACTGAGCCCCACCCAAAAATTGTCGCTCGCCGCGAAGCTGGAGAAAAGGAACTGGGAGTGTTACGCGAATCAGATTCTTCTTGGTATATGAGAGAGGAAAATGGCGGTCTATTACTAGGCCCATACGAAGTAGGCGCACCCTGTTGTTACATTGATGGGCCTGCGACTGAATCTGAATATGAATTATTCCAGGAAGATATCGATAGGTTGCTGCCACATATAGAAACTGCAGTAAGTCGAGTTCCAGCATTCGCAGAAGTTGGAATTAAGCAGGTATATAACGGAGCCATACCATACACTCCTGATGGTTCTCCAATAGTTGGTCCAGCTTGGGATTTACCAAATTTTTGGCTAAACGAGGGACATAGCTTTGGTATTACTGCAGCTGGTGGAGCAGGTTGGCAGCTAGCTGAATGGATAATTGAAGGAGAACCCTCGATAGATATGATGGGCGTAGACCCTCGTAGATTTGGATCTTACGCAACCCTTGGTTATCTCCAAAAAAAGAACGAAGAGGCTTATGCCAACGTTTTTTCTGTTCACTACCCTGATGAGGAACGATCTGTAGCCAGGCCTCTCAAACGTTCGCCTTGTTATGAACGTATGGCATCACTAGGTGCGGTCTTCGGTTCGATATATGGATGGGAACGTCCCAACTGGTTTGCCCCAAAAAACTATAAACTTACAAACAAGGAAATATCTAAACCAGATATACTGCTAAATGAAACCTGTTCAGCGCCCGATGACCAAGGGCATAGGCGTGAACGTTGGAGTTTTCGCCGTTCTAATTATTTTGAATATGTAGGAAGAGAATGTAAGCATGTTAATAAGAAAGTCGGCCTTCTTGACATGTCACCATTTGCTAAATTTAAAGTTTCCGGAAGAGATGCGGCGCTCTGGCTTGAAGGGTTAGTAGCTAACCGAATACCAAAAGAAGTAGGCCGTATTGCACTTTGCCACATGCTCACTCCAGCCGGAGGGGTGCGTTCTGAATTTACAGTTTATAAAAGCGCATCGGAAGAATTTTATATTGTGTCAGCTGGTGCTTACGAAAGACACGACTATGACTATCTCTTAAAAAGTTTACCGGATAATAAAAATTTATCCCTCCAAAATGTTACTACCCAATACGGGGTCCTAGTGCTTGCTGGGCCAGATTCCCGGCGTCTATTACAAAAGATCACTGAAACGAATCTAGGCAATACAGATTTTAAATGGTTAACAGGAAAGTTTATTAACGTTGGATGTGCACAAGCGCATGCCTTACGAGTGAACTTTGTCGGAGAACTTGGGTGGGAATTACATCACCCAATAGAAATGCAAAGTTATATATTTGATTTAATAATGGAAGCCGGAAAGGAATTTGAAATCAAACCCTTTGGTATCCGTGCCATGGATTCACTACGTTTGGAAAAATCATACCGCCTTATACCGAGAGAGTTATCTATCGAATATTCAGCATTTGATTCTGGATTACACCGATTCGTAAAACTTGAAAACAATGACTTTATTGGTTCCAAGGCTCTGAAAACAAATAAAAAACAACCAGATTGGGGTTATGTAACGTTGGAGATTCATAATATAGAAAACGCTGATGCCAGAGGTTCAGAGCCCATACGCAAAGACGGTAAACTCGTTGGTCGTGCTACGTCGGGCGGGTACGGATGGCGAGTTAACAAAAGCCTTGCCTTGGCAATGATACAGTTTTCTCTGGTAGAACCCGGGGCAGAATTTGAAATCACAATATTAGGAAAACCTCATAAGGCAACTATTATACCCGATTCACCTTTCGACCCAGACAATGAATGCCTTCGAAGTTAATATAGCCATACCATCATGTTTTTCGTCTTCGATTACGGGATCCACGCCGGACATCTCTAGCTGTAAAAGGAGCTGGAAGTGAAACTTTTGAGCTGAGTAACGGAAATTTTTCAACTTTGTTTGGAAATGCCATAGCATTTACAAAGTGTTCCTGAAAACGAGTCTCCATTGCTGTTTCAATTTTTTCTATTTTCCCTACCTCTTCTTGTATTTCCTGACGAAGTTTTCGGTTAAGAAGTGCCATTCTTGCACCCGTACTGGCTGCATTTCCAATACTTGATACTTTTCCCAAGTCGCAATCGGGTATAAGACCCAAAATCATTGCATATTTTGGATCTATATAACTGCCGAATGCCCCTGCTAATCTGATTTGCGATACTTCCTCAACATTGATTTTATCCATTAACAATCTCACGCCAGCAAAGAGCGCTGCCTTGGCAAGTTGGATAGCTCTAACATCCTTTTGCGACACACTAACCTCTAAGGCACCATCATAAATTATGTACTTATACGTTCTATCAGTTTTTATTAAATAACGTTTAGCGTCTGTGGAAGGACAGGTAATAACACCGTCACTAGATAAAATTTTCCTTAAAAACATTTCAGCAATTACTTCTACAATTCCCGATCCGCATATTCCTGTAACACCAATACCCTCAACCTGCTCTAAGAATTCTGGCTCATTAGACCAGTTTTCTATCCCTATAACTTTAAAGATTGGCTCAAAAGTCTGCGGATCTATTCTAACACGCTCTATCGCGCCTGGTGCTGCCCTTTGACCACATGAAATTTCGGCTCCCTCAAAGGCGGGGCCTGTTGGGGAACTGGCAGCAAAAAGCCGCTTCTTGTTTCCAAAAATTATTTCAGCATTCGTGCCTATATCAACTATAAGAATGTTACCTTCTTTCTTATATGGTCGTTCAGATAACATGACAGCCGCTGCGTCAGCTCCTACATGTCCTGCAATGCAAGGCAAAAGATGAAGACGAGAACTAGAAGGCAAAGGAGACACAATATCTTCAACTGGACAAGTAATAGCTGACGAAATTGCCAGTGCAAATGGGGCACCACCCAACTCTGACGGGTTAATACCTAGATAAAGGTGGTGCATGATAGGATTGCCGACAATTACCACCTCTAATATATCTTCAGGCGCTATCCCCGACTCTTTAGTAGTCTTTACAATTAACTCATCAATTGCTTTTCGTACTTCAACAGTTAGCTCTGCCTCGCTATCAGGATTCATCTGAATATAAGAAATACGAGACATTAAGTCTTCGCCGAAGCGAATTTGGGGATTTAATGTACCGCTAGTGTTAACAACCCTTCCAGTAGTAAGGTCGCATAGATGAGACGCAATAGTTGTCGAACCAATGTCTACAGTAAGACCGTATACTCGTTCCTTTAATCCTGGCCATAATCCAGTAACAACGGGAAGGCCGTTTTGCTCTTCAAACACTGCAGCCGTTACCTTCCAATCACTCTCCCGGACAATGGACTGGACTGACGGCAATAAGCTAGTATCGATGGAAAGTGAAGTATAACCCCAGTCCTGCTCCAGCGCATGTAACAATCTATTTGTGTCGCCAGTAGGCAACAAAATATCTGGTTTCGACAACTCGACGTAACGTAGATGAGTGATAAGATCCCGTTCGATTCTTCGATTTTCAGCTCGCTTTCTTATTACTTGTCTATTAGAGCGAGCCTCACTAGGAATATTAATAACCAAATCCCCATAAATTAATGCAGAACAGCCCAGCCGCCGGTCTTCTCCGAGAAACCTTTTGTTTCGATAGTCATTTTCGTGTTTCTCAATAGGGGAGAGATGGTCATCTCTGCTCGTAATACCATATTTTGCAAAAGTCCCTGTCGTAACAATAATCTGGCACCGACCACATAAACCCCGACCACCGCACACTGATTCGAGATATACTCCCATCTTGCGAGCAGCCTGTAACACCGGCATTCCAATTGGAAATCTTCCCCTTCTGCCAGAAGGCTGAAATACAACAAGAGCTGTTTTTGCCTCTTCTTCCCGAGACATGATTTTTAAGACCTTAACTGCCCGTCGACCGATGCCGCCTGTTGGAACGCCGCCGGCGACCAGCATCACCGTTTTGTTCAGCATTTTTCGGACGGTTGAACTCCAACCATGCAGAACAATCTTGGTCTTTGCCGTTTAACATATTGGCTGCCCTTATACCGTCTAATTCCGGGCCATGTAGAGGATTCATTATTGCAGAGGTCATGCCAGAAAGAGAGGCCATTGCTAAAAAATACCCGTTTAGGGTATGTCTATTGGGAAGTCCAAAAGAAATATTGGAAGCGCCGCAAGTTGTGTTAACTCCTAGTTCCTCTTTTAAACGACGCAATAATTTAAAAACTTGTATCACAGCATCATTCATAGCACCTATTGGCATAACCAGAGGGTCGACCACAACATCCTCGTTGCTAATTCCATAATCAGCCGCACGCTCCACAATTTTTTTTGCGACATCAAACCTTACATCAGGGTCTGTAGAAATACCGCTTTCATCATTTGAGATTGCGACTACAGCTGCATCAAACTTTTTGACGAGTGGCAATACACGTTCCATTGATTCCTCCTCACCTGTAACTGAATTCACAAGGGGTTTCCCTCTATAAACAGACAAACCAGCCTCCAATGCCTCAATTATGGATGAGTCTATACTCAAGGGAACGTCAACAACACTTTGCACCAATTTTATACACTCGGACAAGATACGGGGTTCGTCAGCAAGAGGAATGCCCGCATTAACATCAAGCATATGTGCACCAGCATTTACCTGTGCTAAAGCGTCTTGCTCAACCGATGAATAATTCCCATCTTTCATCTGCTGGGATAATTTCTTGCGGCCTGTTGGATTTATACGCTCGCCAATGATGCAAAATGGCTCTTCGAATCCAATCACCACCTCCTTGTCTATGGAACTCAGAATTGTTTGGGTCATCTAAAAACTTCCCGCCCTCTCTCTAAAGTTTAGAAATAAATGCATCAAGATCGCCGTATCCCGTCGGTCGGATTTCAAATTTTAAGCGCAACAATCGCGCAGCATTTTTTGCTCTATCCACTAGCTCATCATCATTTCTTTGGGCTAAATATACCAATCGATTATAATGCCTAAAGTATTCATTTATGAGCTCTGGATGGCGATTTAAGCCCAGCGCCTCGTAAACAAGTTTTTCAAAATGCCTGGCAAGAAAGTCTGTTAAATAAAATACGTCTAGATCATCTTCTGCATATTCACTAAATTTATTCAAGCCTGAGAAAAATGCATAGCAGTGTGGTCCAGATATACGTTCTATTTGTTCCTCCTGTAATAACTTGTCTAACTGTCCTTTGGTTCCACATTCCCCGTACCCTACTACGATTTTTTTAAACTTTTTCCTGCCCTTGAAAATTGCATCCTTTACTAGAGGGGTTATTTTTTCGGGGTAATTATGGAGTTCTGCTGGTAAGCAATGGAGCGAAATATGATCCATTTTATTTATAGATTTCAGCGCTAAAATCTCATGTGCTAACGCCCCGCAAGCAATTACAAGAACCTGCTCACTGGCACCCAAATCACTATAATACATTCTATGATGCTGCCTCAGAAAGTTGATTATGTTTTCTTGTCATCAACTCTTTGGCAACTTCCACTGTTACCGCTGCATCTCGGCAGTAAGCATCGGCACCAACTGCTTCACCGAACTCTTCGCTAAGAGGAGCACCGCCCACCAGAACAAAATACTTATCTCTTAATCCTTTTTCCTCAAGAGTCTCTATAACAACTTTCATATATGGCATAGTCGTGGTTAAAAGTGCAGACATACCAAGAATATCAGGTTCATGCTTGTCTAGTGCATCAAGATAATTTTCTACTGGATTATTTATACCAATATCAATCACCTCAAAACCGGCACCCTCCATCATCATACAAACAAGATTTTTACCTATATCATGTATATCACCCTTTACCGTACCAATTACCATTTTACCGACTCTTGGAGCTCCAGTTTCGGCTAATAATGGTCGTAATATTCCCATACCGCCTTTCATTGCTCCTGCCGAAAGAAGAACTTCTGGAACGAAAAGAATCCCATCTCGAAAATCTATTCCTACTATACGCATTCCTTCGACTAGAACATCAGTAAGGATGCTATAGGGTTCCCAGCCTCGTTCCAGTAAAATATTAACGCCCTCTTCAACCTCTTCCTTGAGACCATCATACAGATCATCGTGCATCTGTGATGACAACTCTTCATCATTGAGTGAAGCTAGATCAATATCGTCGTTTTCATTCATAAGAGGCAAGAATTAAAAGTAGGTTGGTTATATATCATTCTAATTACACCCAGTATGGCACTGGCGTGCATCAATAATGGCCTTAATACGACGAATTTCAGCATTAGACCGACATGACTCATATAACAAATGCTCCGGCACTCTAACTACACTCGGTCATCAACAACCACTTTCAATTGGCCTTTCCGCTCTTCCGTAGGTGTATAACCAAAGCAACGCCTATAACTTTTTGCGAAGTGAGATGCAGAGCTAAAACCACTTGCAACCGCAATATCCAACTTTGAGTAACTGGATCTACGTAAAAGCTCTCTACCTTTATCCAGTCTCACTCTTAAATAATATTGGTTAGGAGATTGATTAAAGTGATGCCTAAACAATCTTTCAAGTTGCCGCGCCGACAACTGAACTAATTCAGCAACTTGATAACATTTTAATGGGTCTTCTATATGCGTTTCCATTATTTGAACTGCTTTAATTATCTTCTTATTTGCAGTACCAAGACGGTAACGCAAATCATGTCGCTGAGAATTTTGGCTAGCGCGAATATCTTGATGCAGAAGGACTTCAGCCACCCGCCTCGCTAGGGCAATACTATCCTGCTCTGAAATATATCGTAACATCATATCAAGAGCAGCCGTCCCTCCAGCACATGTCCAGCGGTTTCGATCAATTTCATAAATATCTGAGGTCACGTCGATAGATGGGAATTCTTCCCTTAATGAAGCAATATTTTCCCAATGTATTGTACAACGAAACCCATCAAGAAGACCGTATTTAGCTAGCACGTAAGCACCAGTGCACACGGCACCAATCATACGGCCATGGGCTACAAGATATCTAAGACATTTTCCTAAGTCGCTACTGGTTTCTAATTGTTCAACATCTAATCCGGAACAAATTAGCGTCAATGTAGAATCTTTTAGATCACTAATCGCACCGTCTACCTTTGTCGTTATATTGTTGCTTGCTTCTACCGCCTCACCATCTAAAGAATAACATGACCACTCAAAAAGATTACTCCCAGATTCTCGATTTGCCAGTCTGATCGGTTCGATTAAAGAAGAAAACGCGATCATCGAATATTTAGGAAGTAATATGAAAGCCAACCTCTGCGGATTAACTGTTAAGTGCCCGGTTTCCATTATATTACTATCTACCCCCCAACAATAATGTTCACACCACAGCCTTCTCTTAGCCTATTTCATTTCTTTGTTAACGTTGCCTCATAATCCTTAAAGATTCTTAAAATGTAATCTACATCAATATATTTCTGATCCCATAAATACATTAGGGATTTTTTTCTTTTCCCCATAAAACGTCTAAAGTCGTCACAATTATGTTTCTCAAGTTCCAACCTAAACCGAACCATATGGGAGCTTAGCATATCTACGCCTAAATCCTGAAATGCCTTCATCTCATAAAGTGATGCTTCACACTCAGCATTCAGACCACTTAACAACTCCAACGTCCCATCACGATGCTGAAAACCATGGCCTACTAATTCGTGCGCTATTCCTTCAGCTGCAATTTCTGCAGCTGAGTGTTGGATAATATAGCGACCAAGAACCGCTACGTAAGCTTCCTGAATTAAGGAGTTCCCGTCGAGGTCAAGGTGATACGGCAAAAAAGCTGCTAAGGTGAGGTCGCCACGAGACCATTCAGGAAACTGGGGGTTGTAGATAACAATTAGAGGTCCTGATTTCCTCAGTTCATCCAGTCTATTCGCCGTATAAGACGATTTTGCATAGATAAGATCTATTGATTTACGAATTACATTAAGTGCTTGTTCCTGCGACATCACTGGAATATCAAACTCTTTATTTAAAGGAGCCGATAAGGCAATCAGTTGTATATTACGATGTGTTGTAATCAGATTGCTACGTTTCTCATTTGAAAACCCGTCATGCGCGATGCTTATTATGAGAAACATAAAAAAAATGCATAAATTATTTTTATATTTTAGCCCGGCTTGTAAACGCCCTAACACTAATAAAGTCCTGTAGAATGTTAATGAATTACTTTACGCAATATTATAACCTGTACCAATTCGACATTCATCTCAATAGAATAATAATATACTGACCCTAGCGAACTTTTGCTGCGTCTGTTAAGAATTTGTACTTCGGAACAAAACTATGAAAAACCAGATATATGACGAAAAAGAATACTAAAAACTTAAAACGAGAAACCCTTCTATCTACATTAGGTCGGGATGCTAGTAATCATCACGGGGTCGTAAACGTACCAGTATATCACGCTTCAACGATCTTACATCCGAGTGTTTCTAGTTTAAAAAAATCAGCAAAACATGAACACGGTGAAGTGATTTATGGTCGACACGGAACGCCAACTACTTTTGCTTTGCAGGAAACTGTCGCAGAGATAGAAGGGGGATGGCGCAGCTTTGCCTTCAGCTCCGGAAAGGCCGCCATCCTAGCCTCACTTTTAGCCTTTTTAGATAGTGGGGATCACTTATTGATGGTCGATTCTGCATACGGCCCAAGCCGAGAATTAGCTAAGGGTCTATTAGCCCGGTTAGGCATAGAACATGATTTTTATGATCCTCTTATTGGGTCAGGGATTTCAGACCTCATCAAGTCTAATACCAGAGTAATATTTACGGAATCACCTGGTTCCCTTACTTTCGAAATACAAGATCTGCCATCCATTACCAAAGAAGCACATAAGTTAAATATTACCGTCATTACTGATAATACATGGGCATCTCCTTTACTTTGCAATCCATTTAATCTTGGTATTGATGTATCAATTCAAGCAGCAACTAAATATATTGTTGGACACTCTGACGCCATGCTTGGTCTTGTAACAGTGAATAGAAAAAGCTACGAGCCAATTAAACTTGCATTTGAAGATATGGGTGCGTGTGCAGGCCCGGATGACTGTTATTTGGCACTTAGGGGCATGAGAACACTTGCAGTTCGACTTAAACAACAGGGTGAAACTGGAATCAAACTTGCAAAATGGCTCCAACGACGACCAGAGGTTAGCCGTGTACTACATCCAGCTCTTCCTAAAGATCCTGGCCATAAAATTTGGAAACGGGACTTTATCGGAGCATCCGGATTATTTGGTGTTATTTTGAATCCAATACCTGAAGGAGCTGTATCTAAATTTCTTAATGCACTGAACTTGTTTGGTTTAGGATATTCGTGGGGAGGATATGAAAGCCTAGCAATTCCCACCAATCCAACCAAAATAAGAGCCATTAGTAATTGGGATACAAACTACCCGTTTTTAAGGTTACATGCTGGCCTCGAGCATCCAAAAGACCTAATCGCCGATCTACAACAAGCTTTAGATAAATTATAGGTACGACATTATGTTGATAAAACAGATATAGCTAGCTCCACTCTGTAGTTTTGTAACGATCAGCCCAATCTACACCCTGCCAACTTGATAGCTTTTCAGGTTTTACAAAGATTAACCACCTTGGTTCGGGTAATGTAGGCGCTAGGTAGTCTGGACCATTGGGTCCTAGATAACGGACGGACATCCTGGTAGCAATTTCTACCCATTTTCCATCAGTATTGGGCTCTTCGATAATAATACCATTACCCTTTACCATCACCTTCCGCATGCCCTCCATCTCATCGATACAGAGAGAAACTCTAGGATCATTTTGAATATATCTTGCCCAAAGAGATCGTTCACGCGGAATTATATAGAAACCAGAATCACCATGTTCATACCATACGGGTACAACGTAGGGCCACCCGTCATTATCTAGACAACCCATTCGACAAAGAGTATTACCTGCTAGAAACTCATCCATCTCACGCACGCTCATTCCGCCAATCTTTCCTCTCCAACCACTATCATCGGACATGCTAGTCTCCATAAATAATTGTTCAAAACATATACTGAATTTACACCGCTCAACGTTTTAAATTCTATACATGTTTCAAGCAACGGATAAAAATCTCAAATTGAAGTTTATATCATAATTGTGTGATACAACTATAGAGAGACTAACAAACTATTTTAACTTGTTTAGGAGGATCATATGAAGATCGGCGCAGTATTCCCACAAACAGAAATCGGCACAGATCCAGGGCAAATTAAAGAATACGCCCAAGCATTGGAAGATATTGGCCTGGATCATATCTTAACATTTGATCACGTAATGGGTGGAAATGCGGAAACACACAACCTTAAGGGCCCATACAAGCACACAGATATGTTCCACGAATTATTTGTTTTGTACGGGTTTCTTGCAGCAGTTACTAAGAATATTGAGCTAACAAGTGGAATTATAATTTTACCGCAACGACAAACTGCGCTAGTTGCAAAGCAAGCAGCTGCAATTGATATTCTTAGTCAAGGACGACTCCGTTTGGGAATAGGCATTGGCTGGAATGATGTGGAATATGAAGCGCTAGGTATGAACTTTAAAGATCGAGGGCAAAGGTCTGAGGAACAAATTTTACTCCTAAGAAAACTTTGGTGTAATGAGCTTATAACATTTGAGGGCAAGTGGCATAAGGTAACGGACGCAGGGCTGAATCCACTTCCAGTACAACGCCCAATTCCGATATGGTTTGGCGGACATGCAGATGCAGTTATGCGTAGGGTAGCTCGAATTGGAGACGGTTGGTTTCCTCTCTTTGAAATGAACGACGAAGGAAAAGGCTTAATAGACAAATTGCACCATTACATGGAGGAATCTGGAAGGCATTCTAACGAAGTAGGGATCGAAACATTCATAAATGTGTCAGGCAAGACCCCAGAACAATATAAAAAAGAAATTTCTGACTGGAAAAATGCGGGTGCAACTCATATTTCAATTAATACCATGGGCGCTAATTTTTCATCCCTTGCAGAACATATCGAAGCAATTAAAGAATTTAGAGACGTAACTGATAACATTTAGTAGTAATAATTTAAGCTCGTAAGTTGGAGACTAGGTTGCTGATCACTCATTCCCAAGAACACTTTCTCAACTCCTGTAAGTTAGCGCACTTGGGGACAGCTGATAGAATGGGCATGCCACAGGTAGTTCCAGTGTGTTTTATATACTTATCTGGAAAAGTTTATATAGCAGTTGACGAGAAGCCTAAGCTCAGTAAAAACCTTAAGCGAATTCGTAACATAATAGAGAATCCTAATGTTACCTTAACCGCTGATTATTACGACGATACTGATTGGTCAAAACTTGGCTGGG
>CAYRUX010000232.1:0-3030 GCA_964427515.1 uncultured Rhizobiaceae bacterium | reverse complement strand
CTTTATAATTGGTTGTGGTCCCCAAATATTTATATGCACAGCAGAGGCGGCAGAAAAGGCTCCCCCTGAATGCGCAATTCGACGCAACATGATGGCAGCTTCCGTAACTCCAAGACCTGCCCCACCATAAAGTTCTGGCATAGTTATTCCTAACCAGCCGCCTGAGGTAATAGCCGACACGAATTCATCTGGAAATTGCCCGTCATTGTCACGGGCTAGCCAGTAATCATCACCGAATTTCTCACAGATCTGCTTAATTGTATCGTCAACAGTTATTTGATCTGGAGTGAATGTGCTATAATCCATTTTAAAACACCATTAGTAATAGTAGAGAAGTTTGATTTCAAAATAGCTATCGTCACTAAGAGTAAATTGCGGATCTAACTTGTGTATATCAAGAAAGAAGGTACTTTCCATTTCGAGATATATATTTTCCGCAACACGCCTTCCTGCCTCAAAAACGATATTGCGCGTTGACTTATTTAAATCCTGGAAGAAACCCAGTAACAATGTAGTATCTTCCTCATCATTAAAGGTTATTCGGAATGCTGAAAACAAGTCTTTTTCCGTGGCAACATTAGCGTTTTCGTTGCGGCTATCAAAGAGACCTTCAAACATCAGGCTTACGTCCAAACTGGTATTAAAAAGATTAAATAATATGTATTCAAACCCGCTAACAGTTGCAAAGTAATCCTCTTCCAATGAAACAGCATTAAGTTCTCCTTCACGCCAATAATATTCTGTCTTTAACAACCAAGCACCAGTTACAAATTGAGCATCTAAACCTAATTGTCGAATTTGGTGGTAGTTTGGTATTAATACCGGTGATCCAAATTGGTCTATACCTAAAGTAAACGTGGGCTCTCGACTTGTACCTTCAAACCAAGTTAGCCCAATATCTAAATTATCAAAACTATTGCTATATCGGGAAGCGATATCGAGATGTTGATGTTTGGCTGCGCTTTCAAATGTGGACTGTTCGCTATCCACCAGCGGAGTAGAGCGGAGCCGACCTTGTCGACCAGGAAAAGTTCGTTCTCTAAAGTAAGGTAGAGCAAACAATTCGAAAGTACCCCTAGAATTTATCCAAGATAGGTGTGCCATTGGCTGGCCCATTTTATGACTTCCATCCGGGTGTTCTACTAAGTCGGTTTGATTAATGATATCTACTAGGTGCCGTGACTCTGTTACTCCCCAAAATACCCGATCGATACCAACTCGAAGTTCCCATTGGCTATTTCCAAATTCGCCAAAAAAGAGACCATAAGCTTCTCTAAAGTCTAAATGTGTACGTTTTGAATCTGTGGAGTCATATCGAAAGAATGGCCTGATATTTAGAGAATTAGCAGATGAATTTTCGATATATATCTCTGGCTCTATTGTCAGTGAGATATTTTTATTTGGCTGATCCGGTTCACGACCCGATTCTAGAAAGTACCTTCCGTCTATAGATGAGTGACCATGAATTTCAGTAAATGTTGAAGCAGATATTGGCGTGACGAACAAATTAAATATAAGGTATAAGATTATTAAATGAGCAAAACTTAAAATGAGCATCAACGTGCTCGTTTTAAGCTAACTTGGGTAAAGTTTTGTTTTTCGAGATTCGCATTAAAATTATAGTCCTGTAAAATCAGGTTAGTGCTTTTTCCAGTCACATGGTTAACCATCAGCATTTCGTCAGCTCTCCAATGTTTGCCAAGGTATTGCTGGTAGCTCGAAACAGTTAAAGTTTTTAGATGTGTATCTTTTCGGTCAAAATATTTAACCTGCCAAAGTCTATACTCATTTTTATCCAACCAAGAAACCTGTCTCGAGTAACCGGACGTTTTACTAATCGGTGTTTGTTCTAATACCCAGCAAGTTAAAATTCCGCACGTTTCATCCTTTAACCAACGGTAATTAAACTTTTCAATTTCCTGGCTAATCATATCTTCATACGCAAATTCACTTCCCATAAACGGCCCAGATTTGTTAGCAGAGGAAATACGTTTTACGCGTTTCAAGGCAGGTAAATAGAGCCACTGGTCATCATCTTTGGTTTTATGTGCGTGAGTTAGCATTGCCGTACCTTTTACGTCGCGAGGCCGTTTGAAAACAATCAGGCTCCTGTCCCCATCGTCCTCACTTTCCAATACACTTATTTGCAAATGCCGTCGGCTTTCCTTTCCATTTTTATTTCGTAAAACCATAATTTGGTTGGAAACGTAACTTTTAAAACCTTTATCGTATTGCTCTGCCTCCTGAACTATCCGGAGACCTTTTTCTGTAGCATTTTCAGCCATCAATCTTGTGTCGAGTAGAATTAGTCCACAGATCGTCAATAACATAAATATAATTACATTTGTATTGAGGATATGTGTCATGACTTACTCCGGTCAAATTTAATAAGTAGTGGTGGAAGGAAAAGAAAGTCTGCAATAAGAGCTATTATTATTGTAATTGCAGTAAGTAGGCCAAGGCTCCAATTTACTTCAAATCCGGACGTAGTAAGAACAATAAAGCCAGCAGCAAGTATTGCTGTTGTGGTCCAGAGAGCACTTCCTACAGATCTAAAGGCATAACATACGGCTTCTTGTGAAGGTAATTGTTTTTCGCGTCGAGCCCGTAAATATTTGCTGAGGAAGTGGATTGTATCGTCAACAACAATACCAAACGTAACGGCCGTTACTACTGAGGCAGCTACACCAACATTACCGTTTAAATATCCCCAGAGTCCAAAACTCATCACAGCTGGGATGAAATTTGGTATCAGACTTAATAGACCTATTCGCAAGCTTTTGAGAGCAAAAATCAAAATAAGTGAAATAATTCCCATAGCAATTATAGTGCCTTTGAGCATGCCTTCTATATTTCGTTTTGAAATATATGCAAACATCATAGTCAAACCAGTGGCCTCCGTTACCATGTTTTCAGGTACGTTCTCTTCTAGCCATTGATGTGCAGCAGCAGCAGATTCCCGTTGTTGTTTAGCGGACATGTCCCGACCAATCACTGTCATGCGGGTAGCTGATTTTGCAACATCAATTT
>CAYRUX010000231.1:0-3611 GCA_964427515.1 uncultured Rhizobiaceae bacterium | reverse complement strand
TATGGTGTTGGTGCCCAAATACTTTTAGATCTTGGTGTAAAAGAGATGATATTATTGCATAATACTGAATGGACAATTGTGGGTTTGGACGGCTACGGGTTAAAGGTAGTCGGGCAACAGCCAATTGTTCCAGAGACAACCGGCTAAATTCGGATGAAATGGCTAAAACACCGCATATATTGGTCGCAGAGGCAAGATATTATGTCGAAATTGCCGATGAACTATTGAAGGGTGCAACTTCAGTTCTTAGCAGTTCCGAAGCAACCTTTGAGATTGCTTCAGTTCCGGGAGCCTTTGAACTACCCAGTGTTGTGCGCATGGCAATAGAAAGTGGTGGTTTTGATGGGTATGTAACTCTGGGCTGTGTCATTAGAGGAGAAACTTCGCATTACGATATAGTAAGCGGGGAATCAGCGCGTGGTTTGATGTTCCTCTCTACAGAGTTTGGTATAGCTCTTGGTTACGGAATTTTAACAACAGAGACCCAAGAACAAGCATGGGTTAGAGCCTCCAGAAGTGGAGATAATAAGGGGGGAATGGCTGCACAGACATGTTTGGAGATGGTCGTTGCCCGTAGTAAATTTGGTAAAGGATCTGTCCGAGGGTGAAGGAAAAAGATAATAAAGTGCGTCGGAACGGTCTGGCACGAAGCGTTGCTCGTCTTAATGCGTTGCAGGCGCTCTATCAGATAGAATTTCTGGATGCTCAGGCATTTGATGTTGTCGCAGAATTTTCCAAATATAGGATTGGAGTTGAAATTGATGGCGACTCTTTTGCGAATACAGATTTTGATCATTTTAATTGGTTGGTAATAACAGTGGCTCGGGAAAAGGAAAGATTAGATGGTTGTATTTCTGGAGTGCTTAATCCAGATTGGAAGGTTGGACGCTTGGGGTATCTTAAGCTCTCCTTGCTTAGAGCTGCTTTGATTGAATTAACAGATCGCCTTGATATACCCGCTAGAGTAATTATCGACGAATACATTGATTTATCTCGAGCGTTTTTTTCTGAAAGTGAGTCAGCGTTTGTAAATGCTGCTCTTGATAGACTCGCCCGTCAGTTTCGAAGAAGTGAAATTGGGTTGACTGATGAAGTAGATCATAATGTCAGAATATCCTCCAGACTCTGAGTTTGAACTCATACGGCGTTATTTTGCTCCTCTATCGGTATCGGAAGAAGGTGCTTATCAATTAAAGGACGATGCAGCTTCTCTAAGTATATCTGCTGATAAAGAGCTAATAGTTACAAAGGATCTAATGATTGCGGGTGTGCACTTTATCTCAGATGATTCTGGGAGAACTATTGCTCAAAAGCTTCTTCGCACTAATTTATCTGATTTAGCGGCAATGGGAGCAGCACCTAGAGCATACGCATTAGGAGTTGCGTTGACTTCAAATCTACGAACGAATTGGCTTAGTGAATTTGCCGACGGTCTTGCCAATGACCAATCAGAATATGGAATAACACTAATTGGTGGAGATACAATTTTTTCTTCAGGACCCCTATTTCTATCCCTCACAGCATTTGGTGAAGTACCTAAAGGTTGCGCGATCCGCAGAAGCGGTGCCCAAATTGGGGATCTGGTATATGTTACTGGAACCGTCGGAGATTCAGCGATTGGCCTTATGGCGGCTATGGGGGAACTGACCAAATTGCCTGACTGGGCAAAGAAATATTTGATTGGGCGCTATCAAATTCCTGAACCAAGAGTTAAGCTGGGTAAGTTATTGGTGGGTCTTGCAAGTGCGACGACAGATGTTTCTGACGGGTTGATCGCAGATTTAGGTCACATCTGTTCCAGTTCAAACGTTGGCGCTCATATCGATCTTAAGGACATTCCATTATCGTCAGCAGCTAGAAATGCATGTGCTCTAGATTCAAAATTAATCGCTAAAGTGCTTACGGGTGGAGACGATTATGAACTACTTATATGCGTGCCACCAAGTGTGAGCACTAAATTGCTGAATAAAGCGGAGTCAGTTGACGTCAAACTTAGTAAAATAGGAAAAATTGTTGATGGGTCTGATGTTTCAGTATTTAGCGAAGATAAAACACAATTAAAATTTGAACAGCAAGGATACCAACATTTTTAGATTTGAGTGTAAACAAGTGCCCTAAATAAGTGTTTATATAAGTATTTTTCCTACTTTTGGGCATATTATTCTAAAATTTCGTTAATTTCTTGTCATGTTAGGTATATGTCTAGTTGCGTTCTGCTTGGTATTCTGGCATTTTCCGCGCGCGTGACTTCAAGAGGTGCGATTCGTGCTGCTTGAGCGGTAAATTTTATCCGAGCGTTTAACATCATTTTTATAGAGGACCAGCCAGAAATGGACGAGATTTATTGGTTTGCAGTAGGCGGTGGCGTTATCGCACTACTATACGGCATGTATGCAATTCGATCGATTCTTGGAGCGACTACAGGAAACGAAAGAATGCAAGAAATAGCGAGTGCGATTCAAGAAGGTGCTCGTGCATATCTCAATCGACAGTATTTGACTATCGGTGTCGTCGGTGTGGTCATTTTTGCAATATTAGTTGGGCTATTAGGATATAAGGTAGGTATAGGATTTGCCATAGGGGCTATCCTCTCTGCTGCAGCAGGTTATATCGGGATGTACGTTTCAGTTAGAGCAAACGTTCGTACGGCAGATGCAGCCCGACAGGGTATTTCACCAGCACTTGGCGTGGCGTTTCGGTCGGGAGCGGTTACGGGCATGCTTGTTGTTGGACTAGGCCTTCTTGGCGTGGTGGCCTACTACGGGATTTTAGTTGCAACGGATGTTGACACTGGAACAATTCTGGAGTCCCTCGTTGCACTTGGGTTCGGAGGTTCTCTAATATCAATATTTGCACGATTAGGCGGTGGTATTTTTACAAAAGGCGCAGACGTTGGGGCTGATTTGGTCGGCAAAGTTGAGGCAGGTATTCCCGAGGATGATCCTAGAAACCCCGCTACAATAGCAGATAATGTTGGAGATAATGTTGGAGATTGTGCCGGTATGGCAGCGGATCTATTTGAGACTTTCGCCGTTACTATCGTAGCCACGATGTTGCTCTCAGCAGTTTATTTTAGTGGTGATTTGATGGATAAGATGATGCTTTATCCATTGGCACTTGGAAGTGCAGGAATTCTAGCCTCCGTTTTGGGCACGTTTTTTGTACGTTTAGGCAAAAGTGAAAAAATCATGGCTGCATTGTATAAAGGATTTCTTGCCTCAGCGGTAATTGCAGCGGTTGCATTTTATTTTGTTACCGATTGGGTAGTAGGCTGGAGCACCGAACTATCAATTAACAATCACTTGGTATCTGGCGGAGATTTGTTTTGGTGTGGCTTAATAGGTCTAGTTGTTACGGGATTAATGATATGGGTAACAGAATATTATACCTCTACGGAGTTTAAACCGGTCAAATCTATCGCAAAGGCGTCTACGACTGGAGATGCTACGAATATCATTCAGGGCCTTGCAGTATCTATGCAAGCCACAGCGATCCCAGCTTTAATTATATCGGGTGGCATTATCGGAGCCTATTTACTCGCGGGATTATTTGGGATTGCTATCGCTGTTACAGCTATGCTGGCATTAGCTGGTATGGTCGTAGCGCTGGAT
>CAYRUX010000230.1:0-2268 GCA_964427515.1 uncultured Rhizobiaceae bacterium | reverse complement strand
GTCTGCAGAGCGAGAAGTCTCTTTGATTTCTGGAAGAGCAGTGGAAAAAGCACTGGTATCTATAGTGTATAAAGTGACAGCTATTGATGCCAATGAGTCTCTAATCAAAACACTCATTAATTGCAGGCCTGATATCGCTTTTAACGCACTACACGGTAAGACAGGCGAAGATGGTTGTTTACAAGGTTTGCTTGAAATTTTACGTATTCCATATACTCATTCGGGAGTATTGGCATCGGCAATTGCCATGAATAAGCCGGTAGCGAAGAAACTGTTTAAAGAGGCCGGGCTTCAATGTCCTGAAGGTAAAGTAATACACGTTGATGATGTAGTTGGTGGCGGAGTTTTTAAGCCACCATATGTAATTAAGCCTCTTAGCGAAGGCTCAAGTGTAGGCGTCTGCATTATTGACAATGAAACTAGTGAAAGCCGATTTAGCTTTAAGAAATGGCGCCACGGACCAAAAGTTTTGGTCGAAGAATTTATTCCGGGACGGGAAATTCAAGTTGCTATTATGGGGCAAAAGGCTCTTGGGGCAATTGAAATTAGACCGAAGGGTTCCTTCTATGACTACGAGACTAAATATACAGAGGGTAAAGCCCAACATTTTATGCCCGCTCCCATCCATCCTGAGTCGTACCGAGACGCACTTGATATTGCTCTTCGTGCCCACCAAACACTTGATTGCAGGGGGGTAAGTAGAGCAGACCTTCGCTACAATGATACCAAAGGGGAGCCGGGCAAGCTTTACCTGCTTGAAGTTAATACGCAACCTGGATTAACACCTCTCTCTCTGGTTCCTGAAATAGCTGCTGATAGTGGAATCGCTTTTTCAGAGCTTGTTAGTTGGATGGTGGAGAATGCGTCATGCGACAATTAAGTTTTATTGATAGACTTGCTCCCTTAACTAGGGGAAATGTTAGTAAAGTGACTGGCACAAGGCGGTCACGAGCCAATTGGATCAGAATAATTCGTCATAAAGCTCGAATAATTCTATTTAGTTTCATTTCTCTGATCATAGTCACCGGTGGCGCTTGGTGGCTAGTGCAGCCCAATAATAGGAAGGATGTTCAAGAATTTATTCGCGAGTCGTTCATTAGTACTTCGGCAACACTAGGAATGACAGTCGATAATATTACTTTTTCAGGAAATCAAAAATCCCAAACCGTTGCGTTGGTCTCAGCGCTTCGGATTGAGGTTGGGGATCCTATATTTTCCTTTAATCCAGAGCGGGCAAGACACCGTTTGTTGTCTCTCCAATGGATAGAAAACGTAAAAATCGAACGGCGTCTTCCAAGCTCTATCCACGTAAAAATTACAGAAAGGCGACCATTTGCTTTATGGCAAAAGGACAACCATATCACATTAGTTGATCTAAACGGGCATGTGATCAACGTTCGTAATATAAAAAGTTTCACATATCTACCCCTAATAGTAGGAGTTGGCGCACCAAATAATGCCTCAGCCCTGTTTGCGGCAATCCAGTCTGAGCCTACTCTCTACGATAGTTTAGAATCTGCAGTATGGGTAGGAGCTCGGCGATGGGATTTGCATTTTTTTGATGGTCTGAAGGTTCTACTTCCAGAAAACGATGTGAAAAACGCAACGAAGCGTTTGGCGCGTCTCCTTAACTTTACAAACTATAAACAACAGAAATTTATTTCGATTGATCTTCGTTTGCCTAACCGTACGGCAATACGCACCTGGGTTGACGAAGTATTGGACGAGAATTCAACTTAATTGGTTAGAAAGGCCTTAAGAACGTGATAGCAGCGCTAGATGTAGGCACCTCTAAAGTAACGTGTTTTATTGCGGATAAGAATGTTCAGGGAGAATTGGGCATTATTGGTATTGGACAAGATACCGCGCAAGGCCTAAAAGCCGGTATGGTCACAAATATGACAGCAGCTGTAAATTCTATAGGTACCGCCGTACACCGTGCTGAAGTTATGGCGGATAAAAGAGTTAACCAATTGTTTGTAAGCGTTTCAGGAGGGGCTCCCGCATCATCATATACAACAATGTCTATAGATGTATCTGGGCGACAGATAAGCAATTCGGATATACAAAATGCATTCGACTCGATTAACTCAGGAAATGCGATTGAGGGCAGAGAGATTATTCATGCAATTTCTACAGACTTCGATTTAGATGGCAGTAAAGGTATAAGAGACCCTAAGGGTATGTACGGAAATAAACTACAAGTTCAATAGCACCTTGTAAGCGTTTCTCATGGGCCTGTCGGACATCTACTTAGCTCAATATCGC
>CAYRUX010000229.1:0-9439 GCA_964427515.1 uncultured Rhizobiaceae bacterium | reverse complement strand
GACTTCCGCGATATAGCTATGCATGACCTCGTAAATGTTGAAGCTATTCCCTACGATGTCCTGGCAAAGGGAATTAGATGGTCGTGGGAAACATTTCCACAATATCTAGACGCCGCAGAGAAGCTAAAAACCAGTCTTAATCTTGCATTTCTTGCCCCACTAACTCCTTTTCGCCATTATATAATGGGGAATGATTCCATAACCCGACCAGCAACAACCAGTGAAACTAGTTCAATTTCTTCTCTCCTTGCATCAGCAGTGGACGCTGGAGCGTTCGGTTTTTCCAGTACTGTTCTAAATCAACACTTAGGTTATAAAGGCAAACCTCTTGCATGCCGTATGGCTAGCAACAACGAACTTAAGGCCTACGCAAATGTTTTGAAAACAAAGGGGAAAGGAGCAATTGAGATTGCTTTAACAAAAAAAATATCCATTCTTGAAATTGAGCAGTTCAAAATTCTAAATCTTCTTCTGGAAGAAAGCGAAAGACCCGTAACCTTTATAGCTCTTTTCGATCGCGATGACATATCTGAAGCTGCGAGGGAAACACTTAGAATGGTCGAACCATTAATCTCGAAAGGGGTGCGGCCGCAAACCTCCCCTCTTCCCCTAACAAGGGAAGTGGATATGCGAAGTCCATTTTCTTTTGCTGCATTTCCATCTTGGAAAAAAGTGTTTGAAGATAAATCAAAAAGTTCGCAAATCGCTATTTATTCAAACAGTTCCTTTCGTGATCAGTTTCGCACAGAACTGAAAGAAGGGATAAGCTTTGGCAACTGGGACCGGGTTGTACTTCATTCAGCCAAGAACCCCGATTTGAAGGTTTACGAAGGCCAAAGCGTAACTGAAATTAGCCATATTCAAAAAAAAGATGGGGTAGATACGTTTCTAGATTTAACGTTAGAAGATAATTTAGATTTAGAATTTACAATCACAACTTTTAACAATCGGCCAGACCGAATGGCTGAACTGCTTCAAAATAAGAGTGTTTTGATAGGCCTTGGTGATGGAGGGGCCCATGTTGATATGCTTTGTGATTCAGGGTACCCGACATATCTCTTAGGGAACTGGGTGCGCGAGAGAGGAATAATAAGTTTGGAAGAAGCCGTACGACGCATTTCTTCTGACCCTGCTGACCTTTTTGGCATTAAAGATCGCGGGCGACTGGAAGTTGGACTTGCGGCAGACGTGACAATCTTTGACCCCCAAACAATAGGATCTAATAATCGCGGAGAAAAAAGATACGACCTCCCTGGAAAAGCAAAGAGGATGGTCATGCCGTCTCGTGGTATTAATTATTCGATTGTAAACGGGAAAATTAGTTACGCCAATGGGAAAACAACAAAATCAAGGTCTGGTAAAGTTCTTCGCTCTTAAGATGAATAAAGCAGTTTATCGACAGTTATTATGGTTTTCTGAAAAAGTAAATTTATCAAAAATGATCTTAAGATACATTATTCCGCTGCTAGAAATGACTTTGAATATCCACCATCCTTCGGATCTCCGTGCAATGCCTCCGCAACTTCCAAAGCCTTCACACAGTCAGCGTGCCTCTGCTTTCTAGAATCGTCATCTTTCTTAAGTAGCTGGTCAAGATAATAGTTTTGCAAATGATGAATAGCGCGTTCAAGCTTTACGGTAGGGCCTGGCACAAACCCTCTTGAACCAACTCCGTTTTGCAATGACTCCAACATCGCAAGATCCTCTGTTGCAACGAGCTCAATAAAATCCCCGTAAATTTGGTTTTTTTCCTCAAAACCCGGCGTCTCAAAATACTCTGCCGGTAATTGCGTATAGACAGTGACTAGTGTCGTTTTCTCGTCAATTGGAAAAGCTGTCCAAGGCTGAATTAAATCATGGCGACCAAATATATTCATTGATGGGCGAACCCAAGTAGTGCAGGCAAATAGATCCGTTACTTTATCTCTTAACCAAGGCATAGTTCCAAATAGGGTTACACCTTTAGGCGCCATTGTGTACGCCTCATAGGTAGCATTATAACCATGTTTTTTCAGATTAAATCGAAAGTTAGCAACCGGGAAGTGACCACCGAAGGAATCTTTGTGAATTACCCCAACATGATACATATCCATTAGATTCTCTGGCACAAATTTCCAATTACAGGGTACCTCAACTTCAAATTTGTGGGATAACCGAGTATTCTCTGGTTGCAAGAATTTTGCAAACTCACGTATTCCATCCTCGTCCAAATAATCTCCTAGAGGCTGGCAATTTTCGTCAAAATTAACAAAAATGTACCCCCCCCAATCATCTAATTTAACCTTGGAAAGTCCGCAGTTTTTCACGTCAAAACTTTGTAACTCTTTAGTATGGGGGGCACCTAGAAGTTTGCCCTCCAGGTCATAAACCCATGCATGATACGGACAAGTAAACTTACTTAAATTTCCTCTACCAGTAGCAACCTCTACACCTCTGTGCGCACATACATTACGAAGAGCATTAAGTTTTCCATCTGCGCCCCGACAAATTAACAACGGCTCTCCTGCTATCCGGATTGCGGCATAATCACCAACACCAGAAAATTCCTCAAGCCTCCCCACGCAAAGCCATTCCTTCATAAAGATTGTATCAACTTCATGCTGAAATAGTTCTGGAGAGGTATAAAACCAGCCTGGTAAATGTTTAGATTCGAGTAGGCTAGCCCTAGTTTGCGCGACCTCTTTAAGTATTTCATCGTTAACTCTAAATTGGCTACTACGCATTTCAATCCCCCGTCATTCCAAAACAAAAGTAGAAAAAACCTTATTATGACTTACGAAATTAGTAAATTAATCCGACCATTAAAAAAGCTCGTCAAGCAGAAATTACTGTCTGGATATACTCTTACTATTCCTCTCCTTTATTATAATCCCAAGTAAGCCAATCTTGCGGAACAATGGTAACTATAGTTCTGCCCTCAGCCATTATCGGCCCAGTATAAGCATCCGCATCCTCCTTACCAAGAGAAACCGAAAGAACATCATGCGTTACTTCTCTAATCAATTTCTCATCCTGAGAGAGGGTAGCTCTTCCTCTACACATAATTGCCCATGCACCTGCAGCAATACCCTCTTCTGGTCGAGGATCCTCATCAATCAGTATTGAGACTCGATCGTCAGCCGCTAAATTTTTTAGATGTATTCGACCTGCTCCAAGAGTTAGACGAAACGTTTCACCATTCCAATGGTACCAAATTGGAGTTAGATGAATCATGCCATCCTCTCTAAAAGTAGCCATCCGAGCAAGTGGCGTAGCTTTCAGGCGTTCATCAATTTCTGACTTTGTAAGAGCATTCTCTTTAGTTGCTGTAGTTCTTGAACTCATTTTGCTTCCTCAATAAAACCAATCTAAACAGTGAATTGCATTTATTTTAACGCTATAAAATATCCGCGCTATAATATAAACGAAATTCGTAAATTCTCATAGAAATACTAAAACATTTGCGTCATTGGTAAAACAATTTATCGAAATGTATTGTAAAGGCAGTCAGTTATGGTGTCTAAGGACTCTGGAAAATATCGTACCAATAACCCGTAGCATGTAAATTAGACGAACTTATACGAATTGCTGACGATCATTTCTTTTAGCTAACGTCAACAAACCTAATAGGTTATCATGGACACTCAAGTCCCAATTTCTTTCCTTGATCTATCGCCAATTATCGAAGGAAGCGATGCAGCGCAAGCGTTAGAAAATTCATTGAATATTGCTATACACGCGGAAAAATTGGGGTTCAAACGATTCTGGCTAGCCGAACACCACAATATGCCAGGCATTGCAAGTGCAGCAACAGCAGTTGCAATTGGCCATGTCGCCGGTGGTACTTCAACTATCCGAGTAGGTGCTGGCGGAGTAATGCTACCCAATCACTCGCCACTTGTTATAGCAGAACAATTTGGGACTCTGGAATCATTATTTCCTGGTCGCATTGATCTCGGACTTGGTCGAGCCCCGGG
This sequence comes from uncultured Rhizobiaceae bacterium, assembly GCA_964427515.1. Taxonomy (GTDB): domain Bacteria; phylum Pseudomonadota; class Alphaproteobacteria; order UBA828; family UBA828; genus CAYRUX01. The sequence continues at coordinate 5,483 of CAYRUX010000229.1, read as the reverse complement.
TACTGATCAAACCACGGCAAGAGCTTTGCGCCGTAAGTTAAGTAGTGATCCAAATGACTTTCCTAGAGACGTAATGGAAATACAGAAATATTTTAGCGAACCGGAACCAGGAGAACCAGTAAGAGCAATTCCAGGCTATGGCCTTAACTTACCTATCTGGATATTGGGCTCAAGCCTATTTGGTGCACAATTAGCCGCGCATCTGGGTCTTCCTTATGTCTTTGCCTCACATTTTGCTCCAGCCGCAATGATGCAAGCGATTGAGATTTACCGTTCTGATTTTAGACCTTCAAGACAATTAAAAAAACCTTACATTATGCTAGGGTTTAACGCATTTGCTGCTGATTGCGATGAAGAAGCCAGATACCTACAAACCTCTTCCCAGCAAAGCTTTTTAAACCTTCGCAGAGGCACCCCAGGGAAATTGCCTCCGCCCAAGGAAGGATTTATGGAACAATTAGCAGATGAGGAACGACTATCCCTTGACCAGACCTTAGGTTGCTCCGTTGCAGGCTCAGTATCTACTGTCGAAGACGGGCTTCAAGAATTTGTTCGACGCACTAAAGCAGACGAACTTATTATAACCTCACACATATACGAGCATGCAAAGAGACTTAGGTCGTTAGAGCTTATTTCTCAATCAAAAATATGGAAACACCAGCAAGGGTAAAACCTATTTCATTGGCCTCATATTATTTATTTCGTCTAGAAGAGCATTGGGCAACCCCTCTAATTCTTCGCGGGAAATATTCTCAAATAAACTAAGCAGATCCTTAGCAACTATTCCAATGGTATTATTTGGATCATACCCGTCTCTAGCAAACTCTAATTCTTCAAAATTAGAAGATACCCAGTTCTGACCAGAGCTATCATTTAAAATAGCCAACAAAGCACTGCGATCAATACCTAGCTCTAAAGCCCAATCTAATACTATTCTTGTCGATGCAATCGAGGTTGCAGCACAAAAGTTGTTTAATACCTTTGCGGTCATGCCACTACTAAACGGGCCGACATGGTGTATATATTTACCCATTGCAGAAAATAGCGGATTAAGTCGATTAAGAACGTCTTTTTCGCCTCCCAACATAAAACTTAACCTACCTTCTTCCGCTGCAATACTTGCCCCAGACATAGGGGCATCAACCAAAGTAATTGATTTTGGTAAGCGGTTCCTCAAACCTAGTAAATAGCGTGGGGAGAGTGTCGAACATATGACTATTGTATGAATTGAACACGGTTCCCTTCGAATTATAGCCTGCTCACTGAAAAGCAATTCCTCTGTCTGCAACTTATCTCTTACGACGCTAATAACCACTCTGCACCCAGACGCAAAAGTAATTGCGTCCGTCATAATTGGTGCTAACTTGCCAAAGAATCGGTCTTCTAAAATATCCAATCCAGCAACATTAAATCCAGCATTTATGAGGTTCTGTGCCATCGGAGCTCCCATACGCCCGCACCCTGCGACCCCGATCCGATCAAATTCTATATTTTTATTATTTTTACCCATATACATACAGTATAACGCAAAAGCTCGATTTCGTTGAAGATACAGTTTAAAGTAACCATACGATCACAATTGACTTAACACTTAACAGCTCAATTTTGCAGCAAAAATATACAACTGAAATATAGTTGACCCACCTTGGCGGAGGAATGTTTTATATGTCAAATAATGCGGAAGCAGAACTTCTAGATCGAGATTCTAATCATCTAATTCATCCACTGCACAATCGTTCAGCCCACAATAAAGGAAAGGTATGGGTAGGAGGAGAGGGTGAATATCTTATAGATGCCAATGGTGAAAAGTTTATAGATGGACTTTCTGGCCTGTGGAACAACACTGCAGGGAATGGTAGAAAGGAACTTTACGAAGCTGGATCAAGGCAACTCGAAGAAATGGCTTTTGCGTCTGGGTATGCTGGCAGCTCAAACCCAAGGGCAATAGAACTTGCCGAAAAACTTGCCAAGTTAACTTACTCAAATATTAATCAATTTTATTTTACTTCCGGCGGCGGTGAATCTACTGATAGTAACATAAAAATGGCTCGTTATTATTGGAAACTGAAAGGAAAACCTAACAAAACAAAGGTTATTTCTCGCGTGCTGGGTTATCACGGTGTAACCCTTGCTGCTATGTGCGCAACCGGAATTAATATTTACTGGCCAATGTTTGAACCGCGAATACCTGGTTTTTCCCATATCCCAAGCCCATATCCATATTTTTACCAAGCTCCAGAAAACGCTGAAAGCCAGGGAATTGCAGCAGCAAATGAACTGGAGAAAGCAATACTTGAGGAAGGAGCAGATACGGTCGCAATGTTCATAGCTGAACCGGTGCAGGGGGCTGGAGGCGTTATAGTTCCGCAAAATGACTACTTCCCGAGAATCCGTGAAATTTGTGACAAATATGAGGTACTTTTTGTTGCAGATGAAGTAATTACCGGATTTGGCCGCACTGGAAGAATGTTCGGTCTTGAGCACTGGGGTGTAAAACCGGATATGATGCAATTTGCTAAGGCCATTACTTCTGGTTATTTTCCATTAGGCGGTATCGGAGTTAGCGATGAGATAGCTAACACTATGAATGAAAGTGGGAAACCATGGATGCATGCTTACACTTATAGTGCTCACCCGACCGGATGCGCTATTGCTTGTGCCATGCTTGATTTGATTGAAAAGGAGGATTTCCCTAGCCAGGCTGAAAGAAAAGGGAAACGCCTTTTAGTCGGACTTAAAGACTCTTTGGGGCATCACCCTAACGTTGGCGAGATCCGAGGGTTAGGTATGATGTGTGCAATCGAGTATGTAAAAAACCGGGATACAAAAGAGTTATTTGATGCAAATGACGGGATAGGAGCGAAGATAAATACTGAGGCTATGAAACGCGGGTTCTTTAGCCGCGTTAAAGGAGATGTGTGTTTAATTGCACCACCGATTGTAACAAGCGATTCAACGATTGATCACATAGTTGACATTTTTGCTGAATCCACAAAATCAGTGCTTTCTTGACTTAATTGAATTACTACCAGTTCTGCATTCGTTAATTTTAATAAACGTCGTCTTTAATGGAGTTTATACGTGGTTGGATTATCGACAAACGGATTAATCGACAAATTTGCTAATCGTTTAAAAGACAGCAAGACAAGCTTTACTCTACAGATGCCTGATGGTTCCCAACGTGTCATGGGAAATAGCGACCCAAAGTTTGAGATTGTATTGAACAACAAACGCGCAGTAAAAGCCATGGGTTCACTTGATGAAGGTAATATTGGGGAGAGTTACCTTAAAGGAGATTTTGATATAAATGGGGATTTGCTCGAAATGTTCGCGCTTAGGGGGTCGATGGACGACCGTCATCCTCTAGTTAGTGCCTGGCGATTTATTCAACCTTTAATATTTGGACAAGTACATACAAATCGTGCAGCCATTTCATCTCATTATGACGTCGATCCAAAAATGTTTCTAAGCTTTCTTGACAAGAAGGTTCCAGCGTACACCCAAGGTGTTTATGAAAAGGATGATGAAACCTTATCCGCAGCGATGGAACGCAAATTCGAGTATACCGTTAACATGTGTGAACTCGGCCCAAGGAAAAAAGTGCTTGAAATTGGTCCCGGATGGGGTGCATTTGCACGGCATGCATTAAGAACTGGCGTAGAATTTACCGGCGTTACAAATTCCCCCACATCACAGACATACCTCAATAAATTCTTAGGGGAATTTGCAGACCATTTCCAAATAGATTTCGTTGATATCCTCGCTTATCAGCCAAAAGAAAAATTTGACGCCATAGTTATTATGGGCGTCATTGAGCATCTTCCAAATTATTCAGCAGTTTTGAAAAAATTTGAAAGTGTTCTAAACCCAGGCGGCCTTGTTTTTGTTGATGCAAGCGCAGCACGTAAAAAGTATGAACTTTCAACATTTATGGTTCGGCATATTTATCCTGGGAATCATTCATTTTTTGTTCTCCATGATTTCATGGATAAACTCAATAATACCCCGTTTGAAATTCTTGAAGTGCAGAATGACCGACATAGTTATTTTCTTACATTTCGACAATGGGCATTGAATTTAGAACAAAGCAAAGAATTTATATGTGAAAATTTTGGAGAGTTGGAATACCGTAAATTTCGCCTATATCTCTGGGGTGCAACATATGAATTTATGGTAAAAAATTTAGATTGTTACCGCTTAATACTTTATTTGCCGAAAAATGCACTCGATTGGAAACGTTGAATGAGGATGATAAAAACAAGCGTTTACAAAACTAGCCTTATGATATTCTGGTAGTATTTTGAAAATATTTGACGGAATTTCCATAAGCAGATCGTAATTTTTTATTAGTTCTACATTAACCCACATAAGAGTAAAGTTAAAAAATAACGTTTTTTTTCAATACCTTAGGGTATAATTGCACTTAAAATCAAAAATTTTCCGATAATTTACTCTTGAAATATTTGAAATACTTCCCAAATCCATGCTAGCACTCTCGGATAAGGAGTGCTAAAAATTTCTACTACATATTTATAATTGAGCCAAAACACACTTAATTGGAGGTCACTATGAAATTTCGACCACTGCATGACAGGGTCGTAGTCCGCAGAATTACCGAGAGCGAAAAAACTCCCGGGGGGATAATAATCCCTGACTCAGCCCAGGAAAAACCACAAGAGGGAGAGGTCGTATCAGTAGGACCTGGAACTCGTGGCTCAGACGGAGAAGTCCATTTGCTAGATGTGAAAACGGGAGACCGTATCCTGTTCGGCAAATGGTCTGGTAATGAAGTAACCATTAACGGCGAAGAGCTATTGATAATGAAAGAATCTGACGTGATGGCCGTGTTGGAAGGTAAAAGCAAAAGTAAAAAGAATAAAAAGAAGGCAGCCTGACCTGCCCGTTAACCTTTAATTGAACTAATGAAAGCAAACCGATCCTTCTTGGCTGTATAGCCTTAGGGGTCATTGGCCGGATAAAATATAAAAACCCGGCGGAACGAAGCAAAGCAAGGAATTAGGAAACATGGCTACAAAAGAGGTAATTTTTTCGTCGGATGCACGCACTCGCATGTTACGCGGTGTGGACATTCTAGCTGATGCAGTTGGAGTAACACTTGGGCCCAAGGGACGTAACGTAGTATTGGATAAGTCATTCGGTGCCCCACGCATAACTAAGGATGGCGTCACAGTTGCAAAAGAAATTGATCTTCAAGATAAATTTGAGAATATGGGCGCCCAATTGATCCGGGAAGTTGCAAGTAAGACCAATGATGAGGCAGGGGATGGAACCACAACAGCAACAGTTCTTGATCAAGCAATACTTAGAGAAGGTTCCAAATCTGTAGCTGCCGGTATGAATCCTATGGATTTAAAGCGTGGTGTTGACCTCGCTGTTACTGGTGTCGTTGACGCAATTCGTAAAGCCTCAAAGAAGGTTTCTACTTCTGCCGAGATTGCCCAGGTTGGAACAATTTCAGCTAA
>CAYRUX010000228.1:0-8585 GCA_964427515.1 uncultured Rhizobiaceae bacterium | reverse complement strand
CATTGGCTGGAGTGTTAATGACAGGTTTTAGTACTGTCTCTTTTTTAAATATGGGACTTCCTTTTTTGTTACCCGCAATAGCAGTAGTTTTGGTTGGTGGTACTCTAGCCACTGGTGGCCGCGGCCATTATATTGGCATATTCGGCGGAGCCCTATTGTTGACTGCAGTAGCTACGCTTGTTACAGGCAGCAATATTCCGATTGCGTGGCGTGACATTATCTTTGGCGTAGTGGTTTTGGGCGCAGTGTTAACACTGCGTGAACGCCGAAGCTAAAACCCAGATTTTTGAAAGCCTCCGTAGTAGCAAATCAATAGCGAATAACCTTACTGCGTGATATTTTCAAGTTGCTTAAAGTTTCATGGTTAAGATCTGGTTTTGTCAGTCAGTCTACAGTCGGGTGAATTAGAAAAATAACTTTAAATAACTGCTAAAGCATAAATTTCATGTTGATATCCTTCCAAGTAAAGACCAGTGCATCCGACGGGTGTCCAGGCAGGCCCTCTACCTTTCCCCCATATTTCTTGGCCCGCTTGCATAACCAATTCCAACGCTCGATGATCCTTATGAAACGATGTAATTTCAACAATATTATCCAAACTAGGCCCGTGTTTTTCCAAAACCCCTCTAATTTGGCTAAAACAGTAGCGAGCTTGGGCATAAGGGTCGCCAGGAGCAATAATGTTGCGTGACCCATCTGACGCCACTTGTCCTGATATTCCTATTAGCCGCCCCTCTTTCTTACGAGCTGCGCCTGCAATTCGTTCTTTATGCCAATGCACGCTGGGCAAGTTGGTTGCAATTCTTGGGCCAGGGCTAAAATCAGCTATAGCTCTATAAGCACCGACCATACCCAGTTTATATAAGCCAGTCATTCCTATGGCAGTATAGGAAGTTACTTCTTTAACGGGCATTCCTTCTACTACTTCATTGCACCATGCATTTACAGAGTCGTCCATTCCGCGCGCATCCTGATTAAAGCAAATCATATCAACAATATCATTGATGCTGGTGCCGCCAGATTTTAGTGTATCGCGAAGTAAGTCGTAACAGAAGCGCGCCTGTGCGTAATGATCTCCTGGAGAAACTACATTACCTTTTGTATCAGCAGCTACAATACCTGAAGTAAAAAGATATGTACCCTTTGCACAGGCAGCAGACATTGGAAATTTTTTCATCCAAGCCATGGACTTGGGGGTAACGCATATTTTCGGCTCGCTACCAAGATGGGCTATAGCTCGTATGCTAACTAAAAATCGCGGGTCGTAAGTGCCCGTCATCCCAAGGGCCGTCCAGGCAGGAAAGTTTTTCTTAAACACTTTTTTGCCAACACTAAAAACGGTATCCATGTCTCGTACGTCGGTGTGAAATGACATTATGTCAACGATGTCGTCCATCGACCCTCCGGCTTCAGAAACTAGGAGTTTTATTTGTGAAAAGGCGTTTCGGGCTTGAGCTTCTACATTCCCCAACGCTAACGGTTTTAAATTAGCATCCGCACTAACTTGACCGGAAATAAAGAGCAGTTCCCCTACACGTACAGCACTTGACATTGGATGGTTTCGAACCCAACGGTGATCATTAGGTGTTATGTGGTTTTGTTTATATTTTGCCATTGTTCCATTTTCTATTTAATTAAGAGGGAGAAGTGTAACCTTAACAATTTAGATGTGCCAGTCTTGATGAAATCAGTATTGCTTAGCTATTAACAACAGGAAGTAGGATATGAGACGGATTGCTTGAATTATGAAAAATTGTCTGGTTCGCAATGACCATTTTATTATCGTTGCCGAATGGCTGCCCGTTGTTAGGATTGCGGTCAAACTGTGGAAAGTTACTACTGGAGATTTCTACTCTAACGGAATGCCCAGTTTCAAAGTAGTGGCAAACTGTACCAGCTGAAATGGTAAATTTATAAATTTGGTTGGGTGTTATAAATGATTCGCGTGTAAGAGACTCGCGATATCGTGCTCGGATAATCCCTTCTATAACATTTATTGACGTACCATCAGGCCATACATCGCAGAGTTTTATAGTAAAATCAGTGTCCACTGCTGAACTTGCCGCATATAAATTAGCAATTACTTTCCCAGCAATAAATAGAGATGATTCCAGAATATGCGAAGTATAAACCAGTACATCATTTCGGTATTCCACAGGACGTTGATCTTGGGGTCCCATGGGTGCCCTGTCCGGCATGCAGCATGAATGACCTCCTAAACTTTCCACGGGTGTCTCTGGATTATAAATAAAATAATCTGCTTTTTCATTCTTTGGAGTTTCTCGAGACAAAGAGCCATTACCCGAAAGCGAATTTGCTCGACCATCACTATGTAGGTACCAAATGTCTTCTGATATTCCGGGCAAAGGCCATTTGTCGTAGCTACGCCACTCACTTTTCCCGGTTACAAATAAACGGACCATAGGCAATGCGTCCAGTTTTCCTCTATCACCTTTTAGCTGTGCGTTTAACCAAGCAATTTGGTAATCATCAACTATATTACGCGCTTCCCAACCATAATCTATACTACCTACCTGCTGGGTCCATGGTATGTGGTACCAAGGCCCTATTAGGAGCCGCTGCTCTTCCTGAGATGAAGTTGATAGAGATTCGTAATTATCAATCGTCTCTGAGATAAATGTATCATACCAGCCACCGATATGAAGGCAGGGTATTCTTACATTTTGCAGCCGAGATTTTAGATTCCATTCCTCCCAGTATGGCCCATGACTAGGATTCGATAGATAATCTGCGATGAAAGGCAGCGAATTAGGTTCATAAAAAAATGGTGTTTCAGCAAGAGGTGTCGAGGGATGCCATTTTCCTGATATTTGATCCGCTCTAATGACCTCAGATAATGCGCGATGATCTTTTTTGCGGTTTGCAGCATCTGCTGCGATTATTGTTGCCCATTGAGCTAATGTCGCAAATGACAATGCACCTCCAACATACAGAAAACCATTATGCATTCCTGATGGGTAGAATGCTGGAATAGCGGTTTTAAGAGCAGGGGGGGCTAAGTGGGCGGCAAGTAATTGATTTATTCCAGGAATAGAAAAGCCGTAACTTCCTACATCTCCATTGCACCAAGACTGTGAGGCACACCATTGAATTGTATCAAATCCGTCTTCGGCATCAAATCGAAGCGGATAAAATTCGCCCTCTGAAGCATAACGCCCCCTTGAATCTTGAACCACCACCGAATATCCGTGACCAACATACCACGCTGGATGTGCATAAACATAAGTTTGAGCTGCCTCCTTATTGTAGGGTATTCGTAACAATAATGTCGGTGTTGGTTCAGATGTTTTTGGTCTAAAGAGGTTGGCTCGCAAATTAATACCATCGCGCATGGGGATGCGAATATCCTTTTCAACAATTATACCGGACGCGTCAAAAGCATTTTGAGGCATAAGGAATTTTCCTTTATATATACTATCCGCCGGGTGTCTTATTAAACTATATTAACTGAAGAATTATGACATTGTTTAGAGTAATGTGCTGGACAGGTGCAATTTATGCGCCATATAGTGATATCAGTGGCACAATTCTTGTGCTTTAATGATGATTAGTGGGTTGTAGGTAATATGGCTAAAGAAGAGTTATTAGAATTTTCTGGCACGGTTATTGAAAAGTTACCTGATACAATGTTTCGGGTAAAATTAGAAAATGATCATGAAATAATAGCCCGCCCGGCGGGAAAAATGCGTAAATACCGAATTAGGGTTCTAGTTGGCGACAAAGTTGATGTTGAAATGACACCATATGATTTAAGTAAGGGTCGAATCACCTTTCGGCATAAATGACTTTGTAATTTTCTAGGGATGTCGTTTTAACGCGAACAATCCAAATCCTGCGTTTAGCGAGACTGATACAAGAATTAAGGAAGCACCAATAAATATTAATCTACTCGGCACCTCTTCGAATCCCAACCATACCCAAATTGGGGCAAATACTGCGTCAATTAGAACAACGAAGATTAGAGTTGGCGCTGAGAGATAACGTGCGGCATAAAAATAAAGTGTAAGGGGAAGTGCTAACTGCACTATACCAAAAGCAGCCATCATCCCCAATTCGTAGAGACTTGCTTCTAATGGAAGCGCCATGGGCAAGGCAATAATTCCAGCAATAATTGCCGCTAACGCTACCGCTGGTTCCATCCGAACATAACGGAATCTTCTCGCCACCAACGTTTGTACAGCGATGGCAACGGCAATAGAGAATGCTAGTAGATTTCCGAGCAAGTCGCCAGAACCTGCATTGCCTGAGAACATTATCCCAATTCCACATAGCCCACCAATCATGGCAAACCAAGTATATTTCTGTACTTCCTCTCCGAGAAAAGGACGTGCAAGAAGTGCGACAATAATTGTGGAGGTGGTCATAATTGCTATTACATTGGCCACAAGAGTAAGCTGTAGCGCCAAAACATATGCTATGATTGCCCATCCAGTAACTATGCCAATGATTATGGTAGGAAACAAAGCTGCCTTAATTTTTTTTAGTGCTTGTTTTCTTTCTTGTAGGACAAAAATAAAAATTGCAGAAAAAGCAGCAAAGAAACAGCGTAGGAAAATAATTTCCCAAGCATCCATATTAACTGCTCGGACAAAATAACCGCCACTGGAAAATGTTAAACCAGCACTGATTGCTAAAATTGCTCCTATAACTGGACGTGGGATCATATTTATGTTCACGGTGATATCACTTTATTTTCGAATAATTAATCAGTTTTGGCTGTATAGAAATTTACGCAAAATTTGTTTCTATAAAAATCTGTTTATAAATGCCCTTAATAATGTAGTGCCACCAGAAAATTATTAGGAATTTTGGATACAACGGAAAAACTATAGGTAATTTCTAAACGCCATATTATTTTTAGGAATGCAAATAGTTTTTAGTCGCAACCACTAAGTAAAAAATAAATAGATAGGGACTGACAATGAAACAGTTTTATAATGCTATTAGCCTATGCATATTATTACGCAGGGGAATTTGAATTATGTTAAAGGTGGCCGTAGTTGGACTAGGATGGTGGGCGGATGAATTGGCAAAATCTATTCATCGAAAATCAAAAAAAATTATAATTGTAGGCTGTTATTCACGCTCAGCGCATCGGAGGGAATTATTTGCTACTCGATATAATGCAAAACCCTATAACTCATATCTCAGTATTCTTAACGATCAAGATATAGAGGCCGTATTACTATGTACGCCACATTCTCAACACGCCAAGCAAGTCGAAGAGGCCGCACTCTCTGGAAAACATGTATTTGTTGAAAAACCCTTCACGTTAAGCGTAGAGAGTGGCGAGAGAGCTGCAAATATATGCGAGAAAGCAGGTCGAGTATTAGCAGTAGGTCATAATCGAAGATTTTCAGCAGCAGTCCAAAAAGTTAAAACGATGTTGGAGGCGGGAGAGTTTGGTACCGCTATTCATTGTGAAGCTAATTTTTCAAATCCGCGGTCAATAAATTATGACACTGATAGCTGGAGGGCTAATCGCACTGAAAGTCCAGGGGGTGGAATCGCTGGAATGGGTGTACATATGATAGACGCGATGACTCATTTTTTTGGTCCTATTGTGCGAGTTAGTGCCCAATCTAAACGTTTAGTACTGACGGTCGATCTGGATGATACTACTTCCGCATTATTTGATTTTAAAAATGGGCAAACAGGATATCTTGGCACTTTGACAACATGTCCATCCACAATATATTTCAACTTGTATGGTACAAAGGCCAATGCCTTTGCAGATCCAGACGCAAATCGCTTGTGGATAAGGAAAGTTAATGAGGAGTTATTAGAAGTGGATCTTGTTCAGGTAGACACGCTCTTGGCAGAATTAGAAGAATTTGCTGATGCATGTGCAGGTAGATTAGAATTTCGCATCAAACCTGCGAACGCTATTCATACAGTGGCAGTAATGCAAGCTATGGTAAGGTCTGCAGCAGAAGAAAAATTAATTAATATTGATAAATTATTTTAAAATGCTACTCGAATTGCATAAGTTGGTTAGTTAGAACGTATGTATAAGGTTTTAATAGTACTTGGCGGAATAATAATTATTGGTGGTATGGTTTATGATCGCTTTACGGGAAAAAAAATAACTCGCAAGTTATTTTTATTGCTAGGCGGTGGAATTATACTGGTCATTTGTGGAATTGCGGCTCGCGGGTTTTTATAACAACGCGACGTCGAAAAATTAATGCAATGAAGTGTCTGTATCGGCGGGTATTATTAGCTGATCTAACTTTTCTTTAAACTCCATATTGTCGGGAGCCATTTTAAATGCTCGTTCAAAATCAGCTTTAGCTTGTTTGTGCTGTCCATTTGCTTCTAATGCCAGGCCACGATGAAAGAACATTTTTGCATTAATAGTGCCTATATCCATGGCTGAGTTGAAATCCTTAACTGAGAGTTTATAGAGACCCGACATGCGATATGCACTGGCGCGGCTTGCAAGAGCAATGCCTACTAGAGTGTCGTTAATATCACCACTACGTATCGCAGCCGTTAGGTCTGCAATAGCAGGTTTATAATTATGAAGGTGGTAATATGCTTGACCCCTACTGATTAACACGGCGGCTCTTGCCTCGCCAAATATTTCTTCGGACTGAAGTGCATTACTAAACCGAAAAACTGCAGACTTAAATTTTCCAGCCCTTAAATCATAAGATCCTTGGTTCATTTCAGACTTTCCATCAGCAAAAACCGTTGATGACATCAGACAGAGTAAGATGACGGAGATGAGTAATTTCATGTTTATATAATTAAGATTGAAGTGGAGACAAAAATTCTCTTAGTGCATCAAGTGTAGCATCAGGATCTTCCTCCATCATGATATGGCCAAGATCAGAAAGAATGACATGTTTAGATCCTCCTATTCTATCAGCTAAAGATATTCCAGCTGTTAGTGGGGTCATCATGTCTTTTTCCCCAATTATTATTAGTGTTGGGCAGTTAATTTCGGTTACAGCATCTTCACCGCTATAATTATTAGTCGCTACTAGATCTTTGTGGAGAACCCCTTTGGCTGAGCGTTCCATAACCCGAAGACCACCACGCATAAACCATAAACCAGGCATGCGATGCCCCCCAAGTTGTGCGCGACGGCCGTAGCCCCAGGAATTTAAAAGGTCAAACGCCATGTGGTCATTTACTGCGGCGGGGTTCAAAAGTGCTGAGTTTACTGGAATTGTAATAGCGGCCCCTAATAAAGCTATGGCATAGACTCGGTTCTTGAATCTTGCAGCAAAATCCATAGCAATTTGTGCGCCCATACTGTGACCAACTATTGCTGTACTCGGTATGCCGGCGGCGTTCAATAGTGATTCTATCCAATTAGCCATTTCCTGAATTGAATCGAGCGGTGGCCCGTCAGAAAGGCCGTGGCCAGGTAAATCTACTGCTAATACGGAACAGCCGTTCCAAGCAAAGTACCGAGCTTGCAGTTTCCATGTGGTATGGTCAAATGAAGCACCGTGAATGAACAAGATAGGAGGCTGGGAGTTATCAAATGGTTTGCCACCTGTTGCACAAAATGTTTTCTTGCTGTTGACAGTAAGATACATAGGTCTATCTTTTTTGGGACATTTTAAGCGCCCGGGAGAGATCATCTATCAAATCCTGAGCGTCTTCTAAGCCTACTGATAACCGAACCATATCTTCTCCCACACCCGCCTGTTTAAGGGCTTCGATATCCATTTGCTGATGCGTGGTGCTAGCTGGATGTATTACCAAACTTTTTGCATCTCCCACGTTGGCAAGGTGGGAGAATAATTCCACTGATTCAATAAATTTTTGCCCAGATTCTTTGCCTCCCTTTATTCCAAATGTAAATATAGAACCGCAGCCTTCCGGCAGCATTTTTTCAGCAAGAGTATAGTCCGGGTGCGATGATAATTCTGGATAATTTACCCAACTAACAGCGTCATGTTGTAAGAGAAAATCAATTAACTTTCTGGTATTTTCTACATGACGTGGCATACGCATTGAAAGTGTTTCTATAACTTGAAGAATATAAAAAGCATTTGCTGGACTTAGGGCAGCGCCAAAATCGCGCAACCCTTCAGCACGTGCGCGCATAACGAATGCGCTTGGGCCAAACTCTTCAGAAAAGTCAAGGCCGTGGTATCCATCGTAAGGTTCTGTGAGAGTAGAAAATTTCCCCGAAGCTTCCCAGTCAAAAAAACCCGAGTCAATGAGTACTCCTCCTATTGCAATACCATGTCCACCAAGAAATTTAGTTGCAGAATGCATTATTAAATCCGCACCATGTTCAAAGGGCTTAAAAAGGCAGGGGGTTGCGAAAGTATTATCAATCATTAAAGGAATGGCGTGCTTGTGCGCAATGTCTGCGACGCGTTGCATATCCATAACTTCAAGTCCAGGGTTTCCAAGCGTTTCTCCGTATATCAGGCGAGTGTTCGGTTGAATGGCACTATTAAAATCTTCTGGTTTTCTGACATCGACAAAAGTAGTTTCGATACCAAATCTTGGAAGCGTATGGGTAAAAAGGTTATGACTGCCACCGTATATGGAAGCTGAGGAGACTATATGGGAGCCAGCATTCATAAGAGTTG